>NZ_UBIZ01000107.1:0-10690 GCF_900465275.1 Parafrankia sp. Ea1.12
CCACCCACCACGGCCCCGCCACCCACCGGGCCGACGTCCACAGGCGCGACGTCCACCGGGGAGCCGGCCGGCGCGGGGTACCAGGGCGGTTGGGGGAGCAGCTCGTACCCTTACGGCGACGCCGCGCACACCGTGGCGGCCGGCTCGTCGGCCGGTGGCGACCGCACCCAGGCGGTCGCCACGCCCGGCGGCCCCGGGACGACAGGAGCGCCCGCGGCCACCGGAGTCACCGGGATCGCTGGGACCGCCGGCGGCGGTGATCCTCAGTCGGCCGCGCCGACACCGTCCCAGGCCGGAACATTCGGCGGGAGCTCCGCCGGCACCCGGGCCGTCCCGCGCGGCGGGCTGTTCGGCGGCTGGTCCCGCGCGACGATCGCCGCGGCCGTGGCCGCGATCGTCTTCGTCGCCGGCGGCACCACCCTGGGCATCGTGCTGACCGGAGGCGGCGACGACACGCCGTCCAACGGCATCGTGCCGATCGCCGCGCCCACCGCCACGCTGCCGCCGCCCGCGGCGACGACCGCGCCGCCCGCAGCCCCGACACCCGGACCCAACACGGTGCTTGTCGCGGGCTCCAGCGAGGTCGCGCCGATCACCGAGACCGCCTACGCCGGGTTCCGCAAGGTTCAGCAGAACGTGACCGTGAACGTTGAGGCGTCGACGACGGAGGACGGCTTCGCCAAGCTCTGCGCGGGTGGCGTTGACATCGTCGGCGCGTCCTTCGAGTTCGACCCGTCCTTCTCGAAGGACCCCGGCTGCGCCGACCAGATCGTCGGGTTCGAGGTCGCGCACCACACGCTGCCGATCGTGGTGAACCCGCAGAACACCTGGGCGCGCTGCATGACCCTCGACCAGGTGCGCAAGGTCTGGGACGCCGGCTCGACGATCAACCGGTGGAACCAGATCGACCCGTCCTTCCCGGACGAGCCGATCGCGTTCGTGGGGCCGGCCCGGAACACCGTCCAGGCGCAGGTGTTCAACTCGACGGTGAACGACTCCAGCTCCCGGTCCCGGCAGTACCAGGAGACCGACCTGAGCGGGGTCGCGAACGACGTCGCCGGTGATCGGTTGGCCATGGGCTTCCTGGACTTCCCGACGTTCGAGACCTTCGGGCCCCGACTGAGGGGCCTGGAGATCGACAACGGCGAGGGATGTGTCGAGCCGAACGCGGTGACGGCCGGAACGGGCTTCTACCTCCCGCTGTGTAAGCCGGTGTTCGTCTACGCCCGTAAGGACTCGCTGCAGAAGCCCGCGACCGCCGCGTTCATGCGCTACTACATGGAGAACGGCGAGGAGATCGCCTTCGACGCGCACTACGTCCCGCGGACCAAGAGCACGATCGACGAGAACGTGGCCCGCGTCGACGAGCTGACAAAGGGAGTACCACCCGTCACGGCCTGACCCGTGCGTCCACGGCGCCGCGGTTTCGCAGAACCGCGGCGCCGTCAGCCACACAGTTCCGCCGGCTCGCCGCGAAGAGCGTCCGCCGCAGGCACGCGATGCCCGCGGCGGACGCCCTTCGTGGTTTCCGTCGGGCTGCGGTGCCTGCCGGGCTGTCGTTCCTACCGGGCTGTCGTTCCCGCTGGGTCAGCCCGCGGCGGACATCGGGCGGCGGCGATCAGCCCGAGGTGGAGATCAGATGGTGGCGGGATCAGGCGGTGCACGGGTCCCGGAACGGGAGCTCGCTGATCCGCTGCTCCCACTCGGCCCGGCTGATGCGGGCGTCCGGGTCGGCGCAGGCGATCGTCGTGAGCTTCGCGGCGTCCGTGGACCACACCGCGACCTTCCCGGACTCGGTGCTCAGCGCGAGCCGGTCGTCTGCGGCGTCCGTCGCCAGGGCGAGGATCGAGCTCTTCAGATCACCGACCCGGACCATGGGCACGGCACTCGAGGTGTCCCAGTAGGCGACGACGCCCGCCTGGTCACCGCTGACGGGCTGGCCGCCAGCACCGAACACGACGGCGTTGACCGGGGCTGTGTGGCCGTGCAGCTCACTGGTGAGACGGGCGGCCATCGGGTCGCGCACATCCCAGACACGGACGGTGCGGTCGTCGCCACCGGTGATCATCTGGTGGCCATCTGTGCTGAAGGTGACGGCATTCACCGCACCGACCGCGCCGGACGCCACCCCTGCCCGGACCGGTTTACGAGGGTCCGCGATGTTCCACAGCTGGACGTCACCACCGATGCCCGCGGTGGCCAGCAGTTTCCCGTCCGGGGTCAGGGCCATGTCCGTGATCACGGCGGTGGTGAGCTGGAGGCGCAGCATCGCGGGCGCGGCCGGGTTCGAGACGTTCCACAGACCGAACGTGCCGTCCTGGGCGGCCGCGGCCAGCAGCGATCCGTCCGCGGACAGCGCCACGTGAACGGGACGGGACAGGCCGTCCAGCTGGGCGACCTGCTGGGGGTTCGCCGGATCGGTGACCTGCCACAGGCGGGCCGCGCTCTGCGTTCCGCCGGTCGCGAGCCGCGTGCCGTCGCCGGTGAACGCGATGCCGTCGGACGGGTCGTCCGAGCGGCGTTCGCTGATCAGCGCCGGTTCGCCGCCGTCGGTCAGCCGAAACAGCCGGAGTACGCCGTCCGCGCTGGTGGCGGCGAGGACGGTGCCGGCGGGGTTGATGGCGATATCCCCGTAGGGGGCGTCCGAGGCCGGGGTGCGCACCGCGGACGCACCTGCGAACGAGGCGACCATGGCGTCCTCGGCGGCCTGGACGGGCGCGATCCGGTAGGCGGCGAGGCTCAGCCGAGCGGCGAGCGCCGGGTCCTGCGCGCGGCTGGCCGCGGCGGTCGCGGCGAGGTGCGCCGCGATGGCCTCGCGGTCCGCGCTCGACCCGTCGTCACCACCGCCGCCACCGAGGGTAACGATCGGTACGACGACGGCGGCGACGAGTAGAGCCGCGAACCCGGCGAGGACCATGGTGCGGCGCCTGGACCCGTGACCGGACTCCGCGCCCTGCGACGGATCGGCACCCGCTCCTTCGCCGGAGCCGGCCGGGGCCGGGGCACCCGGCACCGGTGACACCGGCCCGGACGACTCGGCTGGTCGCGCGAGCGGCCCCGCGGGCACCGGCCCCGACCATCCCGGCCCGCCGGTGCCCTGTCCGCCGGCCGGTTGGCCGCCCTGGCCTTGGGGCGCGGGTGACAGCGGGTATGGAGGCGGCTGGGAGATCGGTCCCGACGGTGTGCGGGGCTGGGCGGAGCCCGGTGAGGAGACACCGGGAAACGACGACGCCGGCGGCGGGGTGCCCAGCGCGGGCCCGGCACCGGCCCGCGGCGCGTGTGTCAGCGGCCCGTGCGCCGCCGCCGCGGTTCCGCTCCCGCCACGGCCTCCGACAGCGCCCCCGCTCCTGCTTCCGACGGCGCTCCCGCCTCCGCCAGCACCTGCTCCGCCAGCACCTGCTCCGGGTGTTCCGCCTGCTCCGGACACGTCGCCTGGTCCGACCGGCCCGCTCGCGGCCGCTCCGGCGGCTGCGCCGGCGGCGGTTCCCGAGGCTGTCCCCGCGCGGTCGCGGCGCCCGCCTCGGGACCAGCGGCGGCCGCGGGGCGCCCCGGCCGTGCCCGCCGTGCCTTCGGTGCCGCCCGGCGGCCCGGGTGCCGCGCTCCGGTCGGGGATAGCCACCCCGCCCATCAGCGACGCGCGCAGCTCCTCGGCGCTCGGCCGGGTGGCCGGGTCCTTACGCATGGCGAGCTCGACGAGCTCGCGCAGCTCGCCCGTCACGCCGTCGAGCTGCGGCTGCTCGTTGATGATGCGGTAGAGGACGGCCTCCATCCGGCCGTGCCCGAACGGCGGGTGCCCGGTCGCCGCGAAGATCATGATTGATCCCCAGGCGAAGATGTCGACCGCGGCGGTGATCGGCAGGTCGAGGATCTGCTCCGGCGACATGTAGCCGGGCGTGCCGATCGCCTGCTTCACGTTGCGGGACAGGTCGCTGACCGTGTCGTACTCACGCGCCAGCCCGAAGTCGATCACCTTCGGGCCGACCGGGGAGAGCAGCACGTTCGCCGGGGTGAGGTCGCGGTGCACGATGCCGGCGGCGTGGATGGCCGACAGCGCGGTGGCGACGCTGACCGCGAGCTGTTCGAGATCGGCCGGCCGCATCGGGCCGCGCGCGGCCACGTGGCGGGAGAGTGTCGGGCCCTCGACGAACTCCGTGACCAGGTACGGCTGCGGCCCGTTCGGGTCGGCGTCGAGCACGGCCGCGGTGGTGAAGCGGCGGACCCGGCGGGCGCTCTCGGTCTCGCGGGCGAAGCGGGCGCGGAACTCCGGCCGGGAGGCCAGCTCGGGGCGGATCACCTTGATCGCGACGGCGGTGCCGTCCGGCGCCTGGCCGAGGAAGACGGCGCCCATCCCGCCCTGGCCGAGCCGGCCCACCACCCGGTAGGCGCCGAGCTGTACCGGGTCCTCGGTCCGCAACGGGCGCGCGGTGTTCCCGGACACCGGTGGTGGCGTAGCTCCGGTCACGCGGCCCCACTCCTGCGGTTGTCACGGCAGCCGCGGGCTGCCGAGGTCGACGACCCGGCGCGGGCAGGCCCGGCGCCACTGCCCGGCGCGCCGTGCGACGGACTCGAGCGCCGCCCCCACCCGGTCGGCCAGTGCGCCGCCCGCCGATCTTCCGACCTACGAGCCACACTGATGATCGTTCCGTGCTGCCAGCCGCCTGAACGACATCCGCACACGATCACTCGGCAGCGGTCAGCCAGCAGCGGTCACTCGGTAACGATCATCCGTGCACACCGCGCCAATCTGATCCTACGGCACGCCGGTTAGCGAGATCCCAGGTCTGGCAGGCCTGTTCGTTGCTCGTGGTGAACCCGGCGGAGCCGCCGGGTCCGGCGGCTCTCGTCGCTCGGACCCGGCCGAACCGGTCGGATCGGTGCCCGACGGCGGATACCGTGCATCCCGGCCGTCCACCGGCGCGTTCTTTCGTGCGACCGTTGGCCGGTTCGCCCCGATGGTGTCGATCTGGGAGGTCACGTGCTCCGCCGCGCAGCGAAGTTCGAGGTCACACTCACCCCGACGTCGGAGACGCTGCTGGCGCCGGTGGCCGACGAGCCGCGGCGGTGGCTGCTCGGCCGGGCGCTGGACGACTTCGTCGCCGACGTCGGCGCGCTCGACGAGGTCGCGCCGCGCATGGTCCCGGGTGTGACCCGTCCGAAGATCGACACTGCTGTCGACGAGGCCACGCCGACCGTCGCCGACGGCACCCTGCTCGTTTCCGGCCAGGAGGTGATGCAGACCTGGGAACGCCCGCTGATGCTGGCGCTCGCGCGCGCGGCCACCCGTCCCGGCGGCTCGGTGTGCGAGGTCGGCTTCGGCCTCGGTATCTCGGCGGGCTTCGTCCAGGAGCTCCGGCCGGCGACCCACACGATCATCGAGGCGAACGCGGACGTCGCCACCACGGCGCGCGCCTGGGCCGGAGCCGACGGGCGGCAGGGGGTCGAGATCGTGCCGGGGCGCTGGCAGGACGCCCTGCCGGGGCTGGGCCGGTTCGACGGCATCCTGTTCGACACCTATCCGCTGGACGAGCGCGAGGTGGACGACTATGTGGTGCGTGACGCGACGTTCGCCGAGCACTTCTTCCCGCACGCCGCCGCGCACCTGACGGACGACGGGTCGTTCACCTACTACTCGAACGAGATCGACTCCCTCTCCCGCCGCCACCAGCGCGCGCTGCTGAAGCACTTCGAGACGTTCTCGGTCCGGGTCGTCGACGGCCTGCGTCCGCCGGCGGACTGCAGCTACTGGTGGGCCCCGTCGATGGCGGTGATCGTCGCCTCCGGTCCGCGCCGCTGACCGGGCGCCGCTGAGCCGCATGCCGTGGGGGGCCGGGATGCTCGCCGACGCCGCGGTGCGTCTCGCGATGGCGCTCGCGCTGCCGTGGGTCTCGCTGGCGGGCTCGCACCCGGTCGGGCCCGCCGGCTGAGGAGCCTGCGCGGGCCGGGGGTGCATCCGGGAGCCGCTGTCCGTCCGACAACAGTCCGTGTACGCGCCATTCGGTGGGCGGGCGGGTCGATCTGGCTGCGGTTACTGGGCCTGGCTGCCGTGATGTTGTACGGTTTGCCGAGTCGGTTTGCCCCTAGCCGTACCTAGTGTCCTGATCTATCCCTTTTCCAGGTGCGCCGGCTTCACGGTGTGCCGGAGTCGTCTTCGGGCCGGGACCGGCCCAGGAGGTTCCGCCCGCCCGCCCGCGCCTTGCCCGCACCTGTCGCGGCACCCGGACATCAGGAGAGACCGATGACGACCCGACCGACTCCCGCCGCGCACGAGCGAGAGGCCGGTCGGGTCGGCCAGATCGGCCCGCCGCGGCGGGTCCAGCGGGCGCGCCGGCTCCGTCCGTTGCGGCGGATCGCCGCCGTCGTCGCCGGGCTGGGCATGGCCGGGCCGATCCTGCTCACCGGGTGCTCCGCCGGCGGCACCGACAGGACGGCCGGGGCCCGCGCCTCGTGCACGCCAACGCCGGGCGTCACCCCCGACGAGGTCCGCTTCGGAGCCCTCTACCCGGACACCGGCTCGGGTTCGCCGCTGTCCCGCGCGTTCCGGGCCGGCATCGACGCCAGGCTCGGGGTCGTCAACGGTACCGACGGCATCCAGGGGCGGCAGGTGCGGTACGACTGGCGCGACGACGAGTCGACGTCCGACGGCGCACTGCGCGGCGCCCGCCTGCTCGTCGACCGTGACCAGGTCTTCGCGATCGTCGGCACCAGCGGCATCGCGACCGAGGCGGTGAGCTACCTCGCCGAGCGCGGCGTGCCGACCATCGGCCAGGATCTGACCGCCAGCGGCGACAACGCCTTCGGCTACTCCAACGTTCTCGGCGGCCAGCTCGGGAACTCGGTCTTCGGAGTGTTCGCCCGTGCGCACGGCGCCACCCGGGCCGTCCTGCTGCGGACCGAGCAGATCCCCGCCTCGGGGCAGATCGACGAGCGGATCGCCCACAGCCTGCGCGCAGGCTCGGTCGAGGTCGTCGACACCATCGACTGGACGCCGACCGGCTTCGACCTGAACGCCGTCGCGGCCCGGGTCCGCGCGGCCAACGCCGACATGATCACCGGAGTGGTGCCCCCGCAGGCGCTCGCGGACGTCGCGACCGCCGCCCGGCAGGCCGGGGCGACCATCAAGGTCGTGATGGTGCCGATCGGGTACGACCCCGGCCTGCTCGATCGCCGTCCACAGGGCCTGGCCGGCAGCTTCTTCCTCGTCGACTTCGTGCCCTTCGAGGCGGGGACCCCGGCGCACGAGCGCTACCTCGACGCGATGTCCCGCTACGCCCCCCAGATCGAGCGCCGGGAGCAGACCACCGGTCTGGTCGGCTGGATGACCGCCGACCTCTTCCTCCGGGGCCTCGTCGAGGCCGGTCCGTGCCCCACCCGCGCGGGCTACATCGCCGCGCTGCGCAAGGTGGCGGACTACGACGCGGACGGGCTGCTGCCCAGGCCGGTGGACCTCGCGGTGAAGTCCGCGCCCACCGCCTGCGTGAGCGTGGTCCGAGTGTCCCCGGCCGCGGACGCTTTCCAGGTCCAGATGCCCATGGCCCTCTGCGGCGAGGCGCTGAGCTGACGGCCGCGCTGACGGCCGCGCGCCCGCCCGCGTCCGTCCGTCAGCTCAGCTGCCCGGCACCCGGCACCCGGCGACGGGCGCCGGGCGACGGGCGACGGGCGGGCACTGAGCCGGCCCAGCGCCCGCCCGGCACCGCCCCCCGCCGGTTTCAGGCGCGCTGACGGGTCGCCTCGTCGCGGATCTCGCCCACCAGCTCCTCGAGGATGTCCTCCAGCGCCACCAGGCCGAGGATCCGGCCCTCGCCGTCGGAGAGCCGGGCCAGGTGCGATCCCGAGTGCTGCATGGTGGCCAGCGCAGTGCGCAGGCTGTCGTCCGCCCCGACACGGACCAGCGGCCGGATCCACTTGGCCGCCACCGGGGCCGAACGTCGGTCCTCGCGGTTCTCCAGGACGTCCTTGAGGTGCAGGTAGCCGACGAGGTCACCGTCGTCCCCGCGGACCGGGAACCGGGTGAAGCCCGTGTCGGCCGCGAGCCGCTCGACCTCGCGGGGCGTGATGGACGGCGGCACGGTGACCAGGCTGTCCGGGCGGAGCAGGACGCTGCGCGCGGTGCGCTCGTCGAACGACAGCGCGCCGGTCAGCAGGTCGTGCTCGTCCTCCGCCAGCAGGCCCTCGCGGTGTGATTCCTCGATGAGCCCGGCCACCTCGTCGCGCGTGTAGACGTTGGTCACCTCATCCTTGGGCTCGACCCGCGCCGCCCGCAGGGAGAGGTTCGCGATCCGGTTGAGGATCGAGATCACCGGCTTCACCACCCGGACGACCGCGACCAGCGGCGGGGCCATCAGCAGGACCGCCCGGTCCGGCATGGCCAGCGCGATGTTCTTCGGGACCATCTCACCGATCACCACGTGCAGGTAGGTGACGGCGGTGAGCGCGATCGCGAACGCCACCGGATGGCGCAGCGACAGCGGCAGGCCCACGGCCTCGAACGGCCCCTCCAACAGGTGCGCGATGGCCGGCTCGCTCAGCGCGCCCAGACCGAGCGTGCAGACCGTGATGCCGAGCTGGGCTCCGGCCAGCATCAGCGACACGTTCTCCATCGCCTTCAGGGTCACCTTCGCCGCCCGGGAACCGGCGAGCGCCATCGGCTCGATGGTGTCCCGGCGGGCGGAGATGATCGCGAACTCGGCCCCGACGAAGAAGGCGTTGCCGGCGAGCAGCAGCACGGTTACGGCCAGGGCGAGGACGTCGTTCATCGCTCGGACTCCCTGACCCCGGCTGAGACCGACCGCGTGCGCCCGCGCCGGCCCGCGTCGTCAGCGCGGTCCCGGCCGCGGGCCCGTCCAGGCCCGGTGCCCGGCGGCTTCGTGCCCGCCGGCGGTGCTGTGTCCACCGGCGGGGCTGTGTCTGCCTGCGCCGCGCCCGCCGCCGTCGCGTCCGCCGCCGTTGTGCTCGCCGACGCCGCGCCTGCCGGCGCTGTGTCCGCTGGCACTGCGGTCGGTGGATTCTCGTCGGTGGCCTTCGTGTCCGCCGGGGTCGCAGGTGGCGGAGTCGTGGCTGGCGGAGTCGTGGCTGGCGCCTCGCCCGAGGGCTGCTCCGCGATGTCGGCCCGCGCCGGGTTCGCCGCGGCGTCGCCCCGCGGGTCGAGCCGGATGCGGTCGACGCGGCGGCCGTCCATCCGCTCGACCTCGTAGCGGATGCCGTCCAGGACGATCGTGTCGCCGGTGCCGGGGATGCGCCCGAGGGTGCGCGACATCAGGCCGCCCAGCGTCTGGTAGGCGTCGTCAGCCGGGATCGGCAGGCCGGTGACCTCACTGGCCTCCTCCGGCCGCAGCAGGCCCGAGACGAGCCAGCTGCCGTCCCGGCGGCGCAGCGCCCGGGGGCTGACCCGGTCGTGCTCGTCGACGACGTCACCGACGATCTCCTCGATGAGGTCCTCCGCCGTCACCAGGCCGTCGACCCCGCCGAACTCGTCGACGACGATCGCCATCTGCAGGCCGCCCGAGCGCAGCGTCTCCAACAGCGGCTCGAGGGGCATCGAGGACGGCACCGTCGCCGCGGGGATCATCACGGCGCGTACCTGTACCATGTCGCGCCGCTCCTCCGGCACGCTCACCGCGTGCTTGACGTGGATCAGGCCGACGACGTCGTCGCTGCCGTCGCCGATGACGGGGAACCGGGCGTGCCCGGTCCGCCGGACGGCGCTGATCACCTCGGCTACGGGGGCGTCCGCGTCGATCGACTGCATGCGCATCCGGGGAGTCATCACGTCCTCGGCGACCCGGTCGCCGAAGGTCAGCGAGCGCTGCATGAGCGTCGCCGTCTCCCGCGGCAGCGTTCCGTGCTCGGCCGACCGGCCGAGCAGCGAGAACAGCTCCTGCGGGGAACGTGCCGACGCCAGTTCCTCCTGGGGTTCGACGTTGACCCGCCGCAGCAGCGCGTTCGCGGTGTTGTTCAGCGAGTGGATCACCGGGCTGGTCACCCGGGTGAAGAGCCGTTGCGGACGCTGGACGGCGCGCGCCGTCCCCAGCGGCCTGGCGATGGCCAGGTTCTTGGGCACGAGCTCGCCATACAACATCGTGAACGCGGTCGCGAGCACGAGTGCTAGGGCCACGGAGAGACCACGTGCCAGGCCCTCGGAGGCACCCAGACTCGTGACGGGACCTTCAAGTAGGTCCGCGATGGCGGGCTCGGCGAGGAAGCCGATCGCCAGGTTGGTGATGGTGATGCCCAGCTGTGCGCCGGAGAGCTGGGTGGAGAGGCTTCGCAGTGCGGTGAGGACGCCCGCCGAGCGGCTGTCGCCGTCCGCCGCGGAGCGCTCGACCGTGGGCCGGTCCACCGTCACGAACGCGAACTCGGCCGCGACGAAGATGCCACATGCGATGACTAGCGCAAAGCTGAGGAGCAGGAGGAGCGCCTCTGTCACCGATCGACCCCCGCGGGCGCTTCCCTACGCGTGGGTCGGCCGGAACTACATCCGGCGTCGTCGGAGCTTTTCATGATCCCTTCCGTCGGGTAAGGCGGCCGCCGGTCTTCGGTGGCCGCCCTGCGGACCTGCCTACCCCCGTCGAGCTGGTTCAACGCGCGCCGGAAGCGGACCGTTTCACCATGGCCTGTGGGATGTGTGTCGGTCCAGGGGCTACGCCGTGGTACGGCGTAGCCCCTGGACCGACACACATCCCACAGGCCATGG
>NZ_UBIZ01000231.1:0-15554 GCF_900465275.1 Parafrankia sp. Ea1.12
TCGACCGTCGCGTCCGCGGCCTGGCCGATGACTTCGCCGGTCGTGGGGTTGATCGAGTCGACCGTCCGCTCGGTCTCGACAAGCTTTCCGTCGATCAGTAACCGCTTCACAGCCGCTCCTCGTTGATCGCGTGGGCTCCTGGTGGGCCACGGGGGCGCGCCGCTGCCGGTGCGCCGCGGCATGAGCGCCGGGAGCTTTAGTGTCACTACAATAGTGACACTAATTGGACCGTCAACCGGCTTGCGTCGCTCCCGCTGTCCCCGCCACTCCCACTGCCCGGCGTCCGGTCCCGCCCCGGCGCGACAGCCCGAGGAGCCGCCATGAGCCTTCCGGTCGACCAGCACACGGACGGGAGCGATCCAGCCCGGCAGACGCGCCGCTACGACAGCCCGGTGCGCCGGGCGCAGACCGCGCAGACGCGGGAGCGCATAGTCGCCGCCGGGACGGCGCTGGTCCACTCGTTCCCGACCTGGGACTGGCGAGGCCTGACGTTCCGCGCGGTCGCCGAGCGCGCCGGCGTGAGCAAGCGGACCGTGCACCGCTACTTCGCCACCGAGGGCGAGCTGCACGACGCCATCCTTCGCAACCTCGAGAAGGAGGCCGGGGTCGTCTACGAAGGCCTCGACCTGGACAACCTCGCCGACACCGCGGCCGGCGGGCTGGCGACCCTGGACCGCTTCGCCGCCTCGCCGGGCCTGAGCGGGGAAGCCGTCGAGCCCACCCGCGCCGCCGACCGCCGCCGGCGCGAGGCGCTCGCCCGCGCGGTCGCCCCGCCGACGGCGGAATGGACCGACACCCAGCGGCGGATGGCGGCCGCGATCCTGGACATCCTCTGGACCGGGCACGTCTACGAACGGCTGGTCACCGCCTGGAAGCTCGACCTGGACGCGGCGACGGGCGCGGTCACCTGGGCACTGGACCTGCTGGCGGACGGCATCCGCGAGGACCACCGGCCGCAGCCGCGACCGCCCGCGCGGTAACCCGGCTGGGTCAGGCGGGCCGCAGCCGGGTGGCCAGGCCGGCGACGGCCAGCCACACCTCGTCGGACTCGGCGGCGAGCCGTGCGTTGACCTGACCGAGGCGGTCGGCGAACAGCCGCCCGGCGGCGGTCGGCGCCACCGCCCCCGACCCGACCTCGTCCGTCACCGCCACCACCCGCCGGCGCGTGGCGCGCCAGGCCTCGACGAGCCGGTCGACCGCCGCGCCGAAGTCCGGATCGTCCAGCCGGGCCGCCACCCACAGCGAGACGCTGTCGACGAGCAGCGCCGGCCCGGGGGAGCGCAGCAGCGGCTCCAGCTCCTGGGTCTCCACGGTGTGCCACCGGGCCGGCCGGCGTTCCCGGTGGACGGCGACCCGCGCGGCCCACTCGGGATCGGACCCGTCCGGCGCCCACCCGGTGGCGACGTAGACGACCTCGGGCTCTGCCCGCAGCCAGTCCTCGGCCTGGGCGGACTTTCCCGACCGGGTGCCACCGGTGATCAGTACCCGGCGTGGCGCCGCCGTGCTGCCGTCCGGGAGGGCCCCGCCGGGTGGGATCTCCAGGACGCTGCCGTCCGGCGGAGCCTCGGCTCCGATGCGGGCGAGCCGTGCCGTCAGCTCGCCACCGGGCGGGTTGCGGTGGCTGAGGTGGACGGCGAGCACCCGGGTCGAGGGCACGACCGCGCCCAGGCCGCGCAGCTCGGCGACCAGCTCGGCGAAGTCCGGGAGGTCGAGATGCTCCCCGAACCCGGGCCGGTCGCCGTTGTTCTCCTCCAGCAGCACGACGTCGAACGCGCGGCCGGCCAGCGCGGCGAGCGTCGCGGGCGGCAGCGGCACGGCGGTGTCGCACCCGTACAGCAGGCGTGCCCCGTCCGGCGCGGTGACGTCGTAGAGCACCGCCGGCCCGATGCTGTCGTCACCGTGCCGGGCCGCCACCGGGCGGACCAGGTAACCCGGCCCGCCGGGCCTGTGGGGCTCGCCCGGCTCGGTGGGCTCGCCCGGCCCGCCGAGCTCGAGGTGATCGCCGGCGACGGCCGGGAGCAGGCGCAGCGGGGAGCCCTCGCCCGGCTCGGTGCCCTCCCAGCGACACAGGAAGGCCCGGCACACCTCCAGCGCGGCCGGCGGCGCGACGACGTCCAGCGGCTGGTCGGCGACGGTCGACCAGGACCGCCACATCAGCGCCTCCGGGCCGAGGTGGTCGGGATGGGCGTGCCCGACGAGGACGTGGCGCAGCCCCGCCAGGCTCACCCCGAACCGGGACGCCGCCCGCGGCACGTCCGGACCGAAGTCGATGAGCAGCCGGTCGTCGACGAGCACGGCCGTCTGGCCGCGGGGCTCGTGCGCCCGGGCCCATGCGCAGGAGGCGCACTCGCACCACGGGTTCGGCCATCCGTCGGCCGAGCCCGTACCCAGCAGCGTGAGCCGCACCGCGCCGGACCCCGGGCGATCAGGAGTGCGAGTGCGGGTGGCGCTTGCGCTCCCACAGCGTCATCAGCGTCAGGACCACGGCGAGCGCCGCGATCGCGCCGAAGGTGAGTAGGCAGGCGGCCCACCAGACCATTCCCCCGTCGTGGTGCTCGGTTGTCTCGGCGAGTACCGCCGCGGCGGTGTAGGCGGGTGTCACTGGTGCCTTCCTTTCTCCGGGCTGAACCGTGCTGCTCGTGTGTCACTCGCGGGTCTCGACGTTACCGACCTTCGGGTCGCCGGTGCCTTGCTCGTGGGCCGATCCACGGGCTGGCGCGGATCCGTCCCGTCCCGCGGTGGGTCGCGCCGCGGATGAGTTGCTCATCGCCAGCGGCGCGGGACGGCCTCGCGTCCGGTCCGGACGCGCTTTGATGGTGTGGTGGGCATTTCCCGGGGTCGGTGGTGGCCCCGGCTCGGTGGCCGAGGCCGCCGGACGTCGGGAAGGACGTGGACCGTGAGCTGGACCTGGCGGTATGAGGGAGAGGACGGCTCGGTCGTGGCGGTCGGCGGCGCGGACGGGTCGGAGTCGTTCACCAGCCAGGGGGACGCCGAGACGTGGATCGGCGAGACCTGGCGAGAGTTGCTGGATCTGGGCGTGACGCAGGTGAGTCTGCTGGAGGCGGGCCGGCGCGTCTACGGGCCGATGAGCCTGCGCCCGGTGACCTGAGGGCCGTCTCCCCGGCTGCCAGGCCGGCCCCTGCCCGCGGGTAGCAGAGCCCGCGGACCAAGTCCCACCGAACGGGCCCGAACGGGTTGACACCCCCTCGGCTAACAGTGTTAGCCTTACCTCGTTGGCTAACGTTGTTAGCCAACAATCGGAGCCCGAGAAGACAGGGGAGATCACAATGGCGAGCAGCGGCGCGAACCCGATCGGCGACACCCGGGACGACGACGCCCGGCACTACCGGCGGCCCAACTGGTTCACGAACACGTTCCTCAACCGCCCGGTCGCGCTGGTCACCCGGGCCGGGCTGAGCCTGTGGGGGAGCCGGGTGCTCGAGGTCCGCGGTCGCACGTCCGGCGAGACCCGGCGGTTGCCGGTGAACCTGCTCACGCTGGAGGGACGGCAGTACCTGGTCTCCGCGCGCGGGCACAGCCAGTGGGTCCGCAACGTGCGGGCCGCCGACGGCGAGCTGGCGCTCGTCGTGGGGCGCCGGCGGGTCCGCTACCGTGCGGCCGAGCTCGCCGGCGATGAGAAGATCCCGGTGCTGCGGGCGTACCTGAAGAAGTGGAAGGCGGAGGTCGGCGTGTTCTTCGACGGCGTGGGCCCGGAGTCGGCCGACGAGGAGCTGGGCCGGATCGCGCCGCGGCACCCGGTCTTCATCCTCGCCGCCGCCTGATGACGGACCTGCGGCTGCCGGCGGCGCCGCGGCCGGCGGACACGGGGCCACCTGCGGACACGGGACTGCCGGCGGACCCGCCGCGGCCGGCCGTGCCGGTTGAGCGGGTCGCGCTGCGCCCGACGCCGCCCACACGGTCGCCGCGGGTGACGGAGATCATCGGCGCGGCCCGGCGCCTGCTGGAGGACGAGGGCGTGGGGTCGCTCACGATGCGCCGGCTCGGCGAGGTGCTCGGCATCCGCGCGCCGTCGCTGTACAAGCATCTGCCGGGCAAGCACGCGGTCGAGGCGGCCCTGGTCGAGACCGCGCTGTGGGAGGCGGGGGACGCCCTGCACCGCGTGGTCGACGGGGCCGGCCCGGGCGACGTCGTCGGCCGGCTGCTGGCCGAGTACCGGCGGTACGCCCTGGCCCACCCCAACCTGTACCGGCTTACCGCGGTCGACCCGCTCGGGCGCGAGGGCCTGACGGCCGGCCTGGAGGACTGGTCGGGTGAGCCGTTCTACCGGGCCACCGGTGAGCCGTACGCGGCGCAGGCCCTGTGGGCCGCGGCGCACGGCGCGGTCGTGCTGGAGCTGGCGAACCGGTTCCTGCCCGGCTCGGACCTCGACCGGACGTGGGCGGCGCTGGCTGCGGCCTTCACCGCCCACTGAACCCCCGGGCGCCGCGCGGTGGCGGTCAGGCCTCCGGCTCGGTGGTCGCCACGCCGGCGAACACCTTGTCGATGCGGGCGAGCAGCTCCGGCTCCAGGACGACGCCGGCCGCCCTGACGTTGTCCTTGACCTGCTCGGGCCGGGAGGCGCCGACGATCGCGGACGCCACGTTGTCGTTCTGCAGGACCCAGGCGATGGCGAGCTGCGCCATCGTCAGGCCGGCCTCCGTGGCGATCGGGCGCAGGTGCTGCACGGCCGTCAGGACCTCGTCGGACATGAAACGGGCGATGAAGCCCGCGCCGGTCGCGCCGGTCGCCCGGCTGCCGGTGGGCGGCGGCTGCCCGGGCAGGTACTTGCCGGTCAGCACGCCCTGGGCGATCGGCGACCAGACGATCTGGGAGATGCCCAGCGTGCGGGAGGTCGGCACCACCTCGGCCTCGATGGTGCGCCACAGCATCGAGTACTGCGGCTGGTTGGAGATGATCCTGTCCAGGCCGAGCTCGGCGGCGATCCGCGCGGCGTCGGCGATCTGCGCCGCCGTCCACTCCGAGACGCCGACGTAGAGGACCTTGCCGGCGCGCACCAGGTCGTCGAAGGCGCGCAGCGTCTCCTCCAGCGGGACCGTCGGGTCGTAGCGGTGGGCCTGGTAGAGGTCGATGTGGTCGGTGCCGAGCCGGCGCAGCGAGTTGTGCGCGGACTCGATGATGTGCTTGCGCCCCAGGCCCTTGTCGTTCTCGCCGGGGCCGGTCGGCCAGAAGACCTTGGTGAACAGCTCGTAGGACTCCCGGCGGACCCCGGCCAGGGCCTCGCCGAGAACCGACTCGGCGCGGGTCTGGGCGTACACGTCGGCCGTGTCGAACGTGGTGATTCCCTCGTCGAGCGCAGCGTGCACGCAGGCCTTCGCCGTGTCGGCCTCGATCTGGTCACCGTGGGTGATCCAGTTGCCGTAGGAGATCTCGCTGACGGACAGTCCACTCCGCCCGAGGCGTCGATGCTTCACACCGGAACACTACGCACCAGCTCCCGGGCCCGGCCAACGTCCGGCCGTGCCTCGTAGTGCCCACCGCCGAGCCGCGAGCCGCCGGTCGCGAGCGACAGCTGTCGGCCGTCAGCTGTCGCCGCGGGACACCCGGGGGCGGGGCATCCGCCAGCGGCGCGGCAGCAGGGCCCGCTGCGCGGCGTAGGCACGCACGCGGACGCTGGAGTCCGGGTACTTCTCGGCCACCCGCCGGCTCACCTGCCGCGACAGCACGATCGAGTCGGCGACCACGGCAACGATCCCGAGCAGCATGACGTAGGTGGCGACGAGCCGGACGTAGGAGTTCGGCACCAGCCCGCCGACGAAGTACACCACCGCCGCGGCCAGGAAGAACGGGCCGATGTTGATCCGGGTGTCGACGAAGTCCCGGGCCAGGACGCGTTCCGGCGCCCGCTCGCGGGGCGGCAGGCGGCTGACGTCGCCGGCCATCATCGCGGCGCGGTACTGCTGGCTCTGCGCCCGCCGGTCCTCCCGCTCGATCTTGCGGGCGTCCTTGCGGTTCGCCGGGGTGCGCACCGCGCCGCCGCGGGTCCGCGCGGCGCGTGCCTCGGACCGCTTCGGGGTTGGCCGGCCCTTGCCGGCGGTGACCCGGGCGCTCGCGCCGGCGTCACCGTCGGCCTGGTCGACCGCGCCGGCGGACGGCTCCTCGTTCTCCGGGCCGGGCGCGGGCTCGGGGCTCCGCTTCTTCAGCAGCGCCATCAGGGCAGGGTCAACATCTGGTCTAGGGCCTTCCGGGAATAGGTCGCGACCTCGGGGTCGACGGTGATGCGGTTGACGGTCTCACCGCGCGCGAGCGCCTCGAGCGCCCACACCAGGTGCGGCATGTCGATGCGGTTCATCGTGGAGCAGAAGCACACCGTACGGTCGAGAAAGACGATCGTCTTGTCAGGATGGCGGTTCGCCAGCCGTTGTACCAGGTTCAGCTCGGTTCCCACGGCGAATGACGACCCGGGCGGGGCCTCGTCCACGACCTTGATGATGTACTCGGTGGAACCGACCAGGTCAGCGGCGCTCACGACCTCGCGCCGGCATTCCGGGTGCACCAGGACCTGTACCCCCGGCACCCGCTCGCGCACCTCGTCCACGCATTCCCGGGTGAACCGCCCGTGCACCGAGCAGTGCCCGCGCCACAGGATCATGCGTGCGTCGCGCAGCTGCGCGCGGCTCAGACCGCCGCCGGGCCGCCGCGGGTCGTAGACCACGCAGTCGGCCTCGGACATGCCCAGCTTGTCGATCGCGGTGTTGCGGCCCAGGTGCTGGTCCGGCAGGAAGATCACCCGCTGGCCGCCCCGCTCGCCGAAGGCCCAGTCCAGAGCCCGCTCGGCGTTCGACGAGGTGCAGATCGTGCCGCCGTGGCGGCCGGTGAACGCCTTGATCGCCGCCGAGGAGTTCATGTAGCTGACCGGCACCGTGCCGGTGGCGACGCCGGCGTCGAGGAGGTCGTCCCAGGCCTGCTCGACCTGCTCGGCGGTGGCCATGTCGGCCATCGAGCAGCCGGCGGCCAGGTCGGGGAGGATCACCCGCTGGTGGTCGGCGGTGAGGATGTCGGCGCTCTCGGCCATGAAGTGCACGCCGCAGAACACGATCGCGCTCGCCGCCGGCCGGGCGGCGGCCTGCTGGGCGAGCTTGAAGGAGTCCCCGGTCACATCCGCGAAGGCGATGACGTCGTCACGCTGGTAGTGGTGGCCCAGGATGAAGACGTCGTCGCCGAGCGCGGCCTTGGCGGCGGCGGCCCGCCTGGCGAGGTCGGGATCAGCGGCCGGGGGGAGATCGCCGGGGCACTCCACGCCCCGTTCGCTCCCCGGGTCGGCGTCGCGCCCGAGCAGGAGCATGGCGAGCGGTGAGGCGGTGACGCCCAGGCGTTCCAGGGCCGGGTTGGTGGTCATGTCCGCTCCTTCGGGCGACCGACCGGGGGCCCGGTCGCCTCGCTCGCTGCTCGTGGCCTCGCTGTGGGCCGCCTGCTAATGGTCGTTCAGACTCTAACTCCGGAACGCCTGGTCTGCGCGAACTTGGTCCGGTCGGGCCCCGGGGGCCTGGTCCGGTCGGGCCCCGGATGGCGGACGGATGTCACTTGCGCGTCGTGGCCGACCCGCGAGTCGCTGGCTACGATGGGAAGCGGATCCTGCCTCGCGGTGTTGAGCAGGAACGGCGGCACAGCAGGTGCCGCCCGTGGGGAGCCGTCGCCCGTTGGCGTCTCCTCGCGTAAGCCGCCTTGGGTACCAGCAAGCCTGGTGAACCAGGCACGTCCACAAGGGCAGGGAGCAGCCCCTATGACCGTGCAGGACACAACCGAGACCGAGACCAGGCCGAGCAGCGTCGTTCTCACCGACACGGCCGCCGGCAAGGTGAAGACCCTGCTCGAGCAGGAGGGGAGGGATGACCTCCAGCTCCGGATCGCCGTGCAGCCCGGCGGCTGCTCTGGCATGCGCTACCAGCTCTTCTTTGACGAGCGCCAGCTCGACGGCGACACGGTGCTCGACTTCTCGGGGGTCAAGGTGGCCGTCGACCGGATGAGCTACCCCTACCTCGGCGGCGCGACGATCGACTTCGTCGACACGATCGAGAAGCAGGGCTTCACGATCGACAACCCGAACGCGCAGGGCTCCTGCGCGTGTGGCGACTCCTTCCACTGATCGGGCGCGGGCGGGCGCGGGCCGTCCCGGTGGGCCGCGTCTCGTCTCCGGTCGGCGGGGGAGGTAGCTGATCCCTCGATACGGAACCCGGTGTGGTGCTTCTTGCCACACCGGGTTCCGCCATTTCCGCCCCTGTTCCGAACGCCCGCCCCTCTTCCGAAACGGTCGAAGGTCGGACGCAGGGTCACTGTGGGGCGACGTCCCTCCGGGGTGCGCGGGGGCTGCCGGTAGGCTGCTCCATCGTGCGTATTGCCGTGACTGGTTCCATCGCCACCGACCACCTCATGCGCTTTCCCGGGCGGTTCGCCGAGCAGCTGCTCGCCGACCAGCTCGAGCGGGTCTCGCTGTCGTTCCTCGTGGACGAGCTCATGATCCGCCGCGGTGGGGTCGCCGCGAACATCTCCTTCGGTCTGGGGCGCCTCGGCCTGCACCCGATCCTGGTGGGAGCGGTCGGGGAGGACTTCGCCGACTACCGCTCCTGGCTCGACCGGCATGGTGTCGACACCGCGTCGGTCTGGGTGAGTGAGATCGCGCACACCGCCCGCTTCGTGTGCACCACGGACAACGACCTCTGCCAGATCGCGTCCTTCTACCCGGGCGCGATGAGCGAGGCGGCCAGCATCGAGCTGCGCCCGGTCGCGGAGCGCCTGGGCGGGCTCGACCTGGTGGTGATCAGCCCCAACGACCCGCAGGCGATGGTCCGGCACACCGAGGAGTGCCGCGAGCGCGGATACTCCTTCGCGGCCGACCCGTCCCAGCAGCTCGCCCGGATGGAGGGCGACGACATCCGTTCGCTGATCGACGGCGCGGCCTACCTGTTCTGCAACGAGTACGAGAAGGCTCTGCTCGCGTCGAAGACCGGGTGGAACGACGAGGAGATCCTCGGCCGGGTCGGCGTGCGCGTCACCACCCTGGGCAAGGACGGCGTCGTCATCGAGGCGCCCGGCGCCGCGGCGGTCAAGGTGCCGGTGGTCCCGGCGCGCTGCACCCCCGACCCCACCGGGGTGGGGGACGCCTTCCGGGCCGGGTTCCTCGCCGGGCTGTCCTGGGAGCTGTCGCACGAGCGGTCCGCGCAGGTGGGATGCCTGCTGGCGACCCTGGTGCTCGAGACGGTCGGCACCCAGGAGTACAGCGCCGATCAGGACGACATCGTGAAGCGCCTCACCGAGGCCTACGGCCCGGAGGCGGCCGCGGAGGTCGCCGCGCGCCTGCAGGCGTTCTGACCCAGGTGTCTCAACCCAGGCGGCGGACGAGGTAGGAGCCCGGCCCAGCGCCGGGTGCGGCGGTGAGCAGGTCGTGGCCCCGCATCCGGCACCAGGCGGCCACGTCGGCCGCGGCGGCCGGGTCGTCGGCGAGCAGCTCGATGATCTCGCCCACATCGACGTCGCCGATCCGCCGCGCGAGCTCGATGATCGGGATGGGGCAGCGCCGTCCGCGCGCGTCCACGACCGCCACCGGCGAGCCGTCGTTCACAGGCCTGCCGCCCCGGCGCGCTCGCGGACGGCGCGCACGGCGGGCGGCAGCGCGTCGAGCAGCGCCTCCAGGTCGGCGTCGGTGGAGTCCCGCCCGAACGACACGCGGAGGTTGCCGTGGGTCAGCGCGCCCATCGCCACCAGGACGTGGCTGGGCGTCAGGGTGTCCGAGGTGCAGCTCGACCCGGAGCTGACGGCGATGCCGGCACGGTCGAGCTCGTCCAGGAGTGCCTCGCCCGCGACGTAAAGGCATGAGAAGGCCACGATGTGCGGCACTCCCACCGCCGGGTCGGCGCCGCCGGGGCCGAGCAGCTCGACGTCCTCGACGAGCTCCGGCAGGCGCCGGCGGAGGCGCTCGGTGTAGCCGGCGAGCCGGGGCGCCTCCGCGTCGATCTCGGTGGCGCGCACGGCGAGCGCGGCAGCCGTGGCGACGACGGCGGGAACGTTCGGGAAGCCGGGAACCCGCCCGTGCTCCCGCTCGTCCGCCGGCAGCGGGTTGGCCCACCTGGTGCCCGTGCGGACGGCGAGGATGCCCACCCCGGGCGGCCCGCCGAACTTGTGCGCGCTCGCGGTGAGCAGGTCCGCGCCCAGCGCGGCGAGGTCGACGGGAACCCGCCCGACCGTCGTCGCCGCGTCGGTGAGCAGCGGCACCCCGCGCCGGCGCAGCGCCCGCGCGACCGCCGCGACCGGCTGGACGGTGCCCACCTCGTGGTTGGCGTGCTGCAGGGCGGCCACGGCCGTTCCCGGGTGGGCGTCGAGCGCGGCCTCGAACGCGGCCGGGTCGGCGCGGCCGAGGCCGTCCACACCGATCGTGACGACCTCGCCGCCGGCACGTTCGTGGCGCTGCGCGGCGTGCAGGACGCTGGAGTGTTCCACGGCACTGACCACAACCACCCGCCCGGCGCGGCGGCGGGCGGCGGCGGTGCCGAGCAGCGCCTGGTGCGCCGCGGCCGTCCCGCTCGCGGTGAAGCTGATCTCGCTGGTCCGGGCGCCGAGGACGCCGGCGACGGTCTCCCGGGCGGCGTCGAGGAGCATCCGCGCGCGGCGGCCCTCGCGGTAGAGCCGTGCGGGGTCGGCCCAGCCGTCGTCGAGCGCGGCGAGCAGGGCCTCCCGGGCGACCGGATGCAGCGGCGTGGTCGACGCGTGGTCGAGATAGGCCGGCACGAGAGTGACGCTACGCCCGTCCCGGAGCAGCTGGCCGGACGTTGCGGGGCCGCGTGGGGGCATTCGCGCAGCCAGGCGGGGCGGCGGGGAAAGGGCTTGCGGGGTGCCGCGAACAATGCGGGTGGCGGATACGCCCGCCGGGAGCTGGAACGCGCCCACGGCGCGCCCGCCGATCTGCCCGGATCAAGGGCTCTCCGGCCCGTCCAGGATGCCCCGCGGGTCGTGTCTCACAGCTCCGGACGGGGCCTGCGGCGAGAAGCTCGTCCGCTGCTGGGATACGCTGCTGCCGCACCATCTACAGCGTGTCGAAGACAGTCGGAAGACGAAGCAGCGAGGCCGGTTGGACCGGCCGGCCCGCGAAGCGTTTACGCGGTCACGAGGCGGTGGCGGGGCTCAGATCTCCTCCGCCGGCCGCGCGGCCGCTAGTCGTGGGAGGCAGGACCTGGTGAGGAGATCCTTCGGTCGGACCCGGCCGTCGCTCGCGGATGTCGAGGACACGCCGATGGCCCCGGCTGACACCGCGGACGCGGACGCGTCGCCGAGCCGTCGGGTTGGGCACCGACGGCCGCGCCGGCGCCGCGTCAATGCGCGCCTGGGCGCCACGCTGGTGGCCGTCGGCCTGCTGGCGACCGCCTGCGACGTCCCCAATTTCGGATTCCCGGACGGTGTGACCAACCACACCCCGCGGATCCTGAACATGTGGCAGGGCTCGGTGATCGCCGCCCTGGCCGTCGGTGTGTTCGTGTGGGCCCTGATCTTCTACGCGGTCGTCGTGTTCCGGAAGCGCAGTGACGTTCTGCCGCGCCAGGTCCGGTACAACCTTCCCGTCGAGATCCTTTACACCGTCGTGCCAGTCGTGATCGTGGCGGGCCTGTTCTACTACACCGCTCGCGACGAGTCCGAGATCACCAAGCTCTCGGACAAGCCCGACGTGACGGTGAACGTCATCGGTTTCCGGTGGAACTGGCAGTTCCAGTACCTGGACACCGGCAAGACCCCCGGCAGCAACCAGGTCGAGGTCACCGGTCGTCCCGGCGAGGCGCCGGTGCTCGTCCTGCCCGAGGGCCGGTCCGTCCGGTTCGTGCTGACGTCACCGGACGTGATCCACTCGTTCTGGGTGCCCGAGTTCCTGTTCAAGCGGGACGTCGTCCCCGGGCGGGTCAACCAGTTCGAGCTCACCGCCACGAAGACCGGGACGTTCGTCGGGCGATGCGCCGAGCTGTGCGGCACCGACCACGACCGGATGACGTTCTACGTCAAGGTCGTGCCGGGTGCCGAGTACGACCGCTTCATCGAGGAACGGGAGAGCGCCGCGATCAGCGCGTCGCCGTCCTCCGGCGTCACCACCGGGAGTGTCCAGTGACCCTTCTGCACGAGTCGCCCGCCGGGCCGGCCGGGCACGCCCATGAGCCGGTGAACCATGAGAAGCCGGCGATCGCGAACCTGCTCGGGTACCTGAGGACGACGTCCCACAAGGACATCGCGATCATGTACTTCCTGACGTCGTTCGCGTTCTTCGTCATCGCCGGCATCCTCGCGGTCTTCATCCGTGGCGAGCTGGCCCGCCCGGGGCTGCAGTACTTCTCCAACGACCAGTACAACCAGTTCTTCACCATGCACGGCACGCTGATGCTGCTGATGTTCGCGACGCCGCTGGCGTTCGCGTTCGCCAACTACCTCGTGCCGCTGCAGATCGGCTCGCCGGACGTCGCGTTCCCGCGGCTGAACGCGCTGTCGTACTGGCTGTTCCTGTTCGGCAGCCTCACCGTGTTCGCCGGGTTCCTGAGCCCGGGCGGTGCGGCCTCGTTCGGCTGGTTCGCCTACGCGCCGCTGAGTAACCAGCTGTACTCGCCCGGGGTCGGCTCCGACCTGTGGGTGCTCGGCCTGACGGTGCAGGGGCTCGGCACGATCCTCGGTGCCGTCAACTTCATCACCACGATCCTGTGCCTGCGCGCCCCCGGCATGACGATGTTCCGGATGCCGATCTTCTGCTGGAACCTGCTGGTCACCTCGATCCTGGTGCTGGTGGCGTTCCCGGTGCTGGCGGCCGCGCTGCTGGCGCTCGCGGCGGACCGAAGGTTCGGGGCCCACATCTTCGACGCCGAGAACGGCGGTGCGATGCTGTGGCAGCACCTGTTCTGGTTCTTCGGGCATCCCGAGGTCTACATCATCGCCCTGCCGTTCTTCGGGATCGTCACCGAGATCATCCCGGTGTTCTCCCGCAAGCCGCTGTTCGGCTACAAGGGCCTGGTGTTCGCCACCATCAGCATCGGTGCCCTCTCCGTCGCGGTGTGGGCGCACCACATGTTCGTCACCGGCGCGGTGCTGCTGCCCTTCTTCGCCTTCCTGTCGTTCCTGATCGCGGTGCCCACCGGGATCAAGTTCTTCAACTGGATCGGCACGATGTGGCGCGGGCAGATCAGCTTCGAGGCGCCGATGCTGTTCGCGGTCGGCTTCCTGGTGACGTTCCTGTTCGGTGGTCTCACCGGCGTGCTGCTGGCCAGCCCGCCGATCGACTTCCACGTCAGTGACAGCTACTTCGTGGTCGGACACTTCCACTACGTCGTCGCCGGCCTGATGTTCGCGGCCTTCGCGGGTGTCTACTTCTGGTTCCCGAAGGTCACCGGCCGGATGCTGAACGAGAAGCTGGCCAAGCTGCACTTCTGGACGCTGTTCCTGGGTTTCAACGCCACCTTCCTGGTGTTCCACTGGCTGGGCACCCAGGGCATGCCCCGGCGGTTCGCCGACTACGGCCCGAACGACGGCTTCACCAACCTGAACACCCTCGCGACGGCGGGCTCGTTCCTGATGGGCCTGTCCACGCTGCCGCTGCTGTACAACCTGTGGTACTCGTACCGCAAGGGCCCGATCGCCGCGGTCGACGACCCGTGGGGCTACTCCAACTCGCTGGAGTGGGCGACGTCCTGCCCGCCGCCCCGGCACAACTTCCGGTCGCTGCCGCGCATCCGCTCCGAGCGACCCGCGTTCGACCTGCACTACCCGGCGGTCGTCGGTAGGGCGGATTACCACGCCACACCGGAACTCGGTCAGGGAGCCGCGCGATGAAGGTAGAAGGCTTCATCTTCAACTTCTTCGGCTTCTTCGCCGGAGCGATGGCCCTGGTCTACTGGTTCTGGGCGAAGGACCCGACCGGGACGGCGGCGCTCACCCTGTGCGCGGGCATGGGCTTCCTCGTCGGCGGCTACCTGGTCTTCACCGGCCGGCGGATCGGCATGCGCCCGCAGGACCTGCCGGACGCGGAGGTCGCCGACGGTGTCGGGGAGCTCGGGCACTTCACCCCGGGCAGCTACTACCCGTTCTTTCTCGCGGCGAGTGCCGCGGTGGCCGCGATGGGGCTGGCCTTCGGTATCTGGATGACCATCCTCGGCGCGGTCCTGACGTTCACCTTCGCCGTGTGCCTGGTGATGGAGAACTTCTGGAACCCGCCGATTCCCGAGGACTGATCGGTACCACCGGTCCGCGCCGCCAACCGGCGGCGCGGACGCGTCAGGGGCCGCGGTTCCAGGTGATGACCTGGAACCGCGGCCCCTGAGTCGTTTTCGGGCGGGTGGGGACGGCCCTGACGGGGCCCTGCTAGACGGAGCCGCTCAAGCCCCGGGCCGTCGCCGCGAGCTGGCTGGCCTCGGCCCAGCGGCTCAGCGCAGCCGCGGCGGCACCGGAGTCGACGGCCTCGGTGGCGCGCCCGAGCTGGGCCGCGATCTGCTCGGCCACCAGGGCGTCGGTGGGGCCGTCCACCGCGACCAGGGTCGCGGCCGCGGCGAGCAGCACCGCGTCGCGGACCGGCCCGGTCTCCCCGCGCAGCACGGCCCGGGCCACGGAAGCGTTGTAGGCGGCGTCCGCGCCCCGCAGCGCGGTCGTGTCCGGCCGGGCGAGGCCGAGGTCGCGAGGGTCGAAGTGCTCCGAACGAACCCGGGAGCGGCGCACCGCCGCGGCCTCCGACGCGCTCCCGGCCACGGAGCCGGCCGTGGAACCCGGCGTGCGGCTGGACGTGGGGTCGGGCGCCTGGACGACCCACACGGTCGACGTGGTGGCCGTGGTGAGTTCGTCCAGTCCGTCGTCGCCGCGGAAGACGAGGCCCCGGGTTCCCCGCTCGGCGAGCACGTCGGCGACGACCGGGGCCAGCCGCGCGTCGGCCACACCGATCGTCTGGGCGCCCGGCCGCGCCGGGTTCGCCAGCGGGCCGAGGATGTTGAACGCGGTCTGCACCCCCAGCTCCTTGCGGGTGGCGCCGACGTGCCGCATCGCCGGGTGGAAGACCGGGGCGAAGCAGAAGGCGATCCCCGCGGCGGCCAGGCACGCCTCCACTCCGGCCGGCGGCAGGTCAATGACAATGCCGAGCTCGGCCAGCACGTCGGCCGACCCGCTCGCCGACGACGCCGCGCGGTTGCCGTGCTTGACCACGGTGACCCCGGCGCCGGCCGCCACGATCGCGGCCATGGTCGACAGGTTCACGGTGTTCGAGCGGTCGCCGCCGGTTCCGCAGGTGTCGACCGCGGCGGCGCGCAGCTCCTCGCTGAGGGTGAGCGGCTCGGCGAAGCCGAGCATCGTGCGGACCAGCCCGCCGATCTCCTGGGCGGTCTCACCCTTGGCCCGCAGCGCCACCACGAAGCCGGCGATCTGGGACGGCGTCGCCAGCCCGCCCATGATCTGCTCCATGGCCCACGCCGTCCGGCCGGCGGTCAGCGCCTGCCCGGCGATCAGGTCGGTGATCAGATCCGGCCAGCTCTCGGCGGTGGCCCGGGCCCTCCCGGCAGCGGTGACGCCCGGGGAGGGGGACTCGGCCGGGGAAGAGG
>NZ_UBIZ01000207.1:0-1323 GCF_900465275.1 Parafrankia sp. Ea1.12
CTGCTTCTCGATCACCAGCGTGTCCAGGCCGCTCGCCGCCGCGGCCACGGCGCCGCACAGACCACCGCCCGAGCCCACGACAACGACGTCAACGGCATGGTCGTAGCTGGCATCCGACTTCGACACGGTGCCCCTCCAGGGAGTGGATGGTTTCGGTACGCTGCCTCAGCCGGCGAGGTACCGGTCGAGTTCGGAGTGCATGTTGCTGATGAGCTGCTCCATCTCGGTGGCGAGACGGTGCTCACGGTAGCTACGCGAATGCAGGCCGCGTTGCTGGCTTGCGATGTTGCTGAAGTCCTGACGCGGGATCAGACCCCAGTTCTCGGTGTCGTCGGAGGCGAAGCGGCCCTTCAGCTTCGCCCGGCCGGGCTCCTCCCCCTCCGGGTACATGGTCAGCGACCACACCTCGAAACGGCACCACTCGGGGTCGTCGTTGTAGGGGCGGACCCGGTACGACAGCGCGTTACCGAACTGGGGAAGCATGAGGAAGTTCGGGAACAGGAAAACCCCGCCACCCCACATCCGCATACCCTCCGGTGTCGGATGCAGCGGGATACCGGCACCCTCGGCGTAGTCGAACAACGCCTTGATCGCCGCCGTCGGGAAGTCCTCACCGGGCGGAACCCGGTTACGCATCCCCCGGAAGACGTTCAGGTCACGTTCGAGGGTCATCGCGTCCTGCCCCTCCCACAGGATCCGCGACCGCTCCAGAAACGCCTCCCCACCACGCCCCTGGGAGACGCCGCCCGCGGTCGGGTCGAACCGGCCCTGGAAACGACCGTGGCCGTTCTCGAACGCGGTGTACTCGACATTCGCGAACGGATAGTCGTCACCCAGACCGAACGTGAGCTGCGGATGCGTCCCCATCACGTGGTAACCCTCGTGGAACGCCTCCTGAGCCACCTTCCAGTTCGCGTTGAGGATCGTCTCCTTCCACCACCACACCCGCATGTTCTCCACGCACACCGCGTCCAGCAACCCCGCTACCGGCGCCAACGCCTCCCGCAACGGACGGGCATCCGGATCCATGTTGATCCACACGCAGGCACCCCACGTGTCGACCCTGCACTCCCGCAGCCGAATGTCCTCCGGGCGCAGGATCTCCGGCGCGAACCCCTCCGCGCCATACACGAACGAGTTACTTCCGTCGAGATTCCACCGCCAGCCATGGAACGGACACACGATCTGCCCACCGGGCAGCCGCCCGGAACCCGAACACAGCTGGGTAGCCCGGTGTCGGCAGGCGTTGTGGAAGGCCTTGACCGAAAGATCGGGCTGCCGCACCACCAGGATCGACTGGTCGCAGATCTCGTACTCGACGAA
>NZ_UBIZ01000255.1:0-102867 GCF_900465275.1 Parafrankia sp. Ea1.12
CACGGTTCGTCGGGAAGGGGCCGATGGCGTCGCGGCCGTCCACGACCAGCTCCCACAGTTTCTCCGGGCTGTCCGCGCCCCCCGGCCGGCACCTACACGCTGCGCGGCGCGAACCACGGCACCGCGAAGATCGAAATCACCGAAACGCCCGACAAGATCGCGATCGACACGGTCTCGGTCACCTACACCGACTACTCCGACGACGGCGCCACCACCCTCAACGGCGCGGAGAAGGTGACCGTGACCATCCCGGCCCTCACCACGAGCAAGGTCGACTGGTTCTCCGACCTCACCCAGACCGGCGCCACGAAGGCCACCAAGAAGACCAGCCCCGACGGCTTCCACCTCACCATCGACGTACTCACCAACATCTTCGGCGCGACGGGCACGCTGACGACCACCATCGACGGCAAGGCCTACCGCCAGCCGGCGAACGGCATGTAGCAGGCAGGGCGCCCTCCTACGGGGTCGGGCCTGCGCCGGCACGCAACCGCCGGCGCAGGCGCCGACCCGACCCGACCCCGGCAGCTCGGATCCCGGACGACGATGGACGTCACGGGCATCTCGGATGCCCTGCCCGCTCCAGGTCCTGCCGGTCTCCCTGGCCTCCAACGACCTGAGCCAGGCAGCACCGGACAGATCGACATGAACCGGACCGCGACCCCCCGCGTCAGTACCTCCGTGGAGCTGGTAAGGTTGTCCACGTCGCCGCGGGAACGCGGAGGCACGCGCCGCTAGCTCAATTGGCAGAGCAGCGGACTCTTAATCCGCGGGTTCGGGGTTCAAGTCCCTGGCGGCGCACCCGTATCTACCAGGTCTTATGACTCTTGGTAGTCGTTCTTAAAAGGGTTCTGTACCCACTTTTGTACCCCAGACATTCCGTGCCCTGACGGCAAACGCCCCGGGCGCCGCAAGGTACACAGCCATCCCGGGGCGTCGCCCGTTCACTTGGGTACACGGTCAGCCCGCGAGGTCCTCCCCGTCCGCTTCGTCGGCGTCGGCGTCATCGCCGGCATCGTCGCTGAAGATCCGGTCGAGCCGGCCGACCGCGTCGCGCTGGGTCTCCGGCATCACGTGCGTGTAGGTGTTCATGGTGAGCTGGATCGTGGAGTGCCCGAGCAGCTCCATCACCGTCCGGGCCGGGACGCCCTCAGCGAAGAGCATCGAGGCGAAGGCGTGGCGCAGGTCATGCAGCCGCAGCCACGGCAGTCCCGCCTGACGGCGCAGCACGTCGAACCGCCGGTTGACGTTGCGCGGCTCCAACGGCGTGCCGATCGACGAGGTGAAGACGAGCCCGGTCTCCGTCCATGCCTCACCGAGCCCGGTGCGCTCCGTGGTCTGGGTGGCCCGGTGCCGCCGCAGGATCGCCACCAGCTTCGGAGGGATGGGCAGCCGCCGGTGGGACCGCTCCGTCTTCGCCGGGACGAACATCAGCGAGCCGTCGACCCGCTGCAGGGTCTGGCGGACGTGGAGGGTCGCGCCGTCCAGGTCGACATCGGCCCAGCGCAGGCCGAGAATCTCTCCACGGCGTAGCCCGAGCATCAGGCCGCACGCGAACACGGCTTCGAGCCGCTCACCACGGAGCACCTCGACGAGCCGGCGCGCCTCTTCCGGCCGCAGCGCCCGGACCTCACGATGCGGGGTGGGTGGCGCCTTGACCGCCTTCGCCACGTTGCGCGCCACCAGGTCCAGCCGCTCGGCCTCCGCCAGGGCGTTGCGGATCAGGCTGTGCACGTGGCGGACGCTGCCGGCCGACAGGCCCGACTTCTTCGCCGAGGCGACGAGCCGCCGGACGTCCAGCGGAGTCAGCTTGTCGAGCTGGACACGGCCGATCACCGGAACGATGTGCGTGTTGATCAACCAGCGGTACGCCCGGAGCGTCGACGCGCGGGTGCCGTCGCCCTCCTTGATGTCGAGCCACTCCCCCAGCCAGACCGCGACCGTCCGGCGCTCAGCCGTCACGTTGACGCCGAGTTCGGCCGCGCGCTGGACCTTGGTGAGCTTCTCGCGGCATTCCTTCTCGGTCTTGCCGTAGACCGTCTTGCGGGAACGCTTTCCGTCCACCCAGCCGAGATCGGCCCGGCCGACCCACAGGCCGTCACTCGCACGCTGGAACAGGGCGCCTTCGCCCTGGGAGCGCCGCCGCTTCCGCCGGTCGTTCCCGGCCCCGTCCCCCGCGGCCATCACTCGCCGTCCAGGGGGTTGCCGTCGGGCCATTCGATGTTGTCGCACCAGGCGCAGCCGTACCGGCTGTCGCCCATGTCGCAGGCGAACTTGGACTCTCCCTCAGGCTGCGGGTAGATGCGGCCCTGGTCCGCGCGGGCACGGCCGAGATGCTCGCGCAGCGCCTGCTGCAAGCTCATGGTCGGAGGCTTGTCGTTATCCGTGGGCATGACAAACACGGCTCCTTGCCGAAGAACGGGTCAGGTGCACGCGGGCCGCGGGTGGCGTCGCCCGGTGCGGTTGGGTTTCCGTTCTCTGGCGCTGGGATGGTCTGTCGGGGCGCCGGCCGCGTCCAGGGCGCTGCGCGTCGCTACGCGATCGGCCTTCGGCCGACCCTGGACCCGTCCGACACCCCGACAGCTTCAAGCGCCACCAGAGAACGGAAGAAAAATGGGGGTAGAGCAGGCAGAACAGCCGCTACGGGCGGGGAACGCCCGCCGCCGCCGGACCCGTCAAGGGGTTCCAACCGTCCAGGACCGTTGCCGAAAGACCAGGCACCCGACGGAACGCGAGGACCGCGTCAACGTCGCCGAAGTGCTCGGTGAAGAAGGCGTCCACGGGCAGCCCCGCGAGGATCGCCATCAGGTCACCAACGTCCGCACCGGGACGGACGAGCAGCTCATAGCCGGTGTCGGTGGAGCGCACGGAGACGAGGGCAGATCCGCCGTCGCCGGGGGTGCGCCAGGCGCCGAAGCTGCCAGACGGGAAAATGGGCATAGGGTCTCGCTCCTGTCATGAGCAGGGTGGGATCTCAGGTCCCGGTTTGGGTGTTGGCGCACCCGCCGGGACCGCCTATATCGACTGGACGACCGTCCAGCGACGCCAACGGTACATGGCGCCTGGACGGTCGTCCAGTAGTCTGCGGTCATGGGACAACCGCTCATGGGTGCGGCGGAGATCGCGCAGCGGCTAGGGGTGGGCCGGACAAGGGTGAACCAGCTCCTGAAGGAGGACCCGACCTTCCCGAAGCCGCATGCCACGCTCGCCGCAGGCCACATCTGGCAGACCGACGACGTCGAAGCCTGGATTGCCGAACATCGGCCCGAGCTTCCGCCGGCCGCCGAGCGGTAGCACGCCTCATGCCGCCGCACCGTGGCCGACGTCGAGGCCCCGCAGCCGGGTCACGTAGGCGTCGAGCGCGGCGCGCGGGATGCGCCGGGACCGGCCGACGTGCACGGATTCGATGACGCCCGCGGCGAGCAGTTCGTACACGGTGCTCCGACTGAGCGCGAGGATCTCGGCGGCTTCGGCCGGTGTCACGAGAAGCTTGGTCATCCTTGCCTTCCAGACGATCGAGACAGCAGCTCAGGCAGCCTCGGCCACCGCCGGTGGGCCGGTTCCCGAAAGTCCGCCGGCCGTGGCAGAGCGGGCCGCGTCGAGCTGTGCACGCCAGGCATGGCGTTGCGCGACCGCCTGCAACAACAGGTGTTCGCGCCGAGGGGCAGCCGGGTCACCGGGCCGGAGCAGCGTCCACACCGTCCGCGCCGGGTCGGTGCCGGTGGCCGCCGGGCCGGTCGCCACCTGGCCGAGGGCTTCGAGCTGCTCCCGGATGAACGCGACCCGGTCGTGCTTGTGGTCGGTCAGGGTCTTGCCGGACCAGCGGCGCGAGACGAGCACCCGCCGGCCGCCGAACCCGAGGGTCTCCCGCCGGTGGGCCTTGCCCCGGCACCGCCCCGGGACGAGGCCCGGCTTCGGGTTGCGCGGCTGGACGCCGTAGCGCAGCCAGTTCGCGCAGGTAGGCGAGCACGGTTCGTGGCGCAGCGCGTCCGCGAGCCGATCGACGTGCCGACGCTGCGCGCCGGTGGTGACGGCGTGGCAGGCGTCGAGACTCTTCGTCAGGTACTTGGTCAGGTAGCCGATCATCCGGCCGGTGTTCGCGTTGTTCGCGGTGACGCCGTCCGCGCGGAGCTGTGGCCCGAAGCGGACGACGTGGGCTGGTTCGGCATCGTCGCCGATCGCGTCCACCGCCTCATCCCAGGTCGGGAGCGGCCGGGACGTGTCCGGGTCGAGGTAGCCGGCCGCGGTGTCGTCCCAGACCGGAAGGCACGTGTCGTCATAGACCGGCCGGTCGCACGACGGCCACCACACCTGGCTGTATGTCGCCGCCGCCACCTGGCGCAACAGGACCCGGGGCACGGTGCCGCGGATGGCCGCGTGCAGGTGGGGCGCCAAGCGTCGCTGCGGTTCGAGGGTGGCGAAGTACTGCACATCCCAGCCGACCGCGCGTCGGAGGTTCTGCCAGAACCGGTCGATCAGCCTCGGGAAGTGGATCGCGTCGCGGGCCGCCCGCCGGTAGTCGTACGAGGCCGGATCGACCGGGGTTCCCTCACTCGTGACCCGCCCGTACGAGTCGCAGGTCAGGGTCAGGAACATCGACGGCCGCCAGGTGGTGCCGTCCGTCGCTTCGAAGGTCCGCCCGACTGTCCGCTTGCCCACCGGGAGCCGGGGCAGGTCGGGTGCGTCCTGTCGCCGGCGGGTCGAGCGGACACGGCGCGGCCGATCCCGGTTGTCCGGCGCCGACTTCCCCCGCACTCCCAGCGCGTTGAGTTCCTCGTCCACCTGGCCGATGAGTTCGTCGATCTCAGCGACGCCGGCCGCGTCCCCGGCGCGCTCAGCGTCGAGCCGGACGGTTTCGAGATCTGCCCGGAAGCCCGCGAGGGTCTTCGCCTCCTCCGTGGGCGGGTCCGGGTCGGGAAGCGGTTCGTCGTCCAGGTGCCAGCCCGCCTTGCACTGCGCCATCCGCAGCCGCCGCGCTTTCTCCGCGCAGGTCGGGCACTTGCTCGCAAGGGTGGCGCCGCAGGGCACCGGGATGATCTCGGTTTCGCCGGTGTCGAGATTCGTCCGGCGCATCGCCATCGGCCGCACACACACGCCGTTCTCCATGGCGACCGCTTCCACGACCTGGCGAGCAAGCGGCATCCGCATCCGCGCCGCCCGCGAACCCGGACGATCGTCACGGCCGGCGGAAACGTCAGGGTCAGCCGAGGTGAGGCCAGTCATCAAGAGGTGAGGTCCTCCGAGTCGTCGAGGTCCAGGCGCACGCCGGCCGACGGACGAGCCGATGCGGTCATGAAGAAGGCGCAGCCGCAGGTGGTCCCGGGGCCGAGGTCTGCACGGCACCGGCCACGCCGGTGGGTGATACGCAGGTGCCCGCAGGTCGCGCAGACCGGCAGAACGGGCACCGGCGCGGCCGAGTCGAGCAGATCGTCAGGCATCCCGCCGGCCGGGCCGTTCACGCCACCTCACCCCACCAGGAGCCGTCGCCGGAGTGGTCCTGGTCGTGATCGTGGTCCGCCGAATCGTCGTCACGGTAGGGGTCGAGGTCCGGTGTCCAGCCGCCGCCGGCCGCGGGAGTGGGCCGGTAGGACCACACCGTCCGACTGATCTCGGTGTCGTCGATGAACGACGCCCGGACCCGGACCGGTTCGGGTTGTCCTTCGTGGAGCACGTAGCCCACCCCAGGCAGGGACACCGGGATCTCGTCCGCCCGCGCGCCCCGGTCACGGGCCCCGGAGCCGAGCACAAGATCGGCCTGTTCAGTTTCGGTCATCCGCAGCGCGACACGGACCGGGAACAGATCCCGGAACGGAAGCACCTCCTTGCGCGGGTCCTGCACCGCCGCCAGGACCACGACCCCAGGAGCCCGTCCCTGCGAGAGCAGCAGCGGCAGCGCAGCACCGATCCGCTTCTTGACCTCCCGGTCGGTGACGTAGGCCGTCAACGAGGCGATCTCATCGACCACCAGCACGATCAGCGGCTCGCCCGGAGTCGGGGTGTGGAGCCGAGTCACCCCGCGCAGCCGGGCCGTCCGGTCCTGCATCACCGACACCGCGTCGTCGAGGAGATCCGCGATCGCCTCAGTGGTGGTGGCAAACTGGGTGAACAGCGGCTCACCGAACGCGAGTTCCATCCCGCCCTTGGGATCGCAGACCCACAGCTCGACGAGGCCGGCACGCACAGCCGGGCCGAGACCGCGGATGACCGACCACAGCACCGAGCCCTTACCGGCACCGGTGGCCCCCGCGATGAGCAGATGGGTTCCCCGCACGGGCAGGGTCCAGGGCTTGCCGTCCTCCCGCCGGCCGACCGGAACGGCCGAGAGGTCCCCGACGAGACGGTCAGGTTCGCCGGTCGCCGTGGCGTCGCCGTCCGGGTCGTGGTCGATGACCGGGCCCGACGGGTCGAGCCCGGCCGGTTCGACGGGGCTGGTCAGGGTGTCCCGGTGGTGGAAGTGCAACCGGACGAACCGGTGCGCCTCCGCCTGCACCTGGCAGCGCCGAGCCCGGAATACGTGCCGCAATCCTTCGGCCGCGTCCGCCCACTGTTCCGGTGTCTGCCCCGGGAGCAGTTCCACCCGCAGCACGTCCACGGCCCGGGTCGAGCGGATCGAACGGATACGCGGGAAGTACTCGTCGAACGTCACCTGATCGCCGTTCGACGCCGGCATGCGGATCGCCAGGCCCGAGTGCACCATTGCCGGCCGCCACCGCCGCCGGTACACGAACCCGAGCCGCACCCGGCCCCACACCCACCGGGCCAGCCAGCCGAACGACCGGGCGTGCAGACGCCGCCAGACCACTGCGGCCAGGACCAGGGCGACGAGCAGCGCCACCAGGCCCAGCGACCCGAAGCGGCGCGTGAACAGCGCCAGGCCAAGCGCGACCGGCACCGCCACCCGGTGCCGCCAGCACCAGCGGACCCCGAGTACCAGCCCCTTGCCCGCCACCGCGAACAGCAGCATCCACATCGGGACCCGCATCTTGTCGGGCCGGGACGGAATTCGGGGCATTCCCCGGTCGCCGTTGATTCTGGACATGACAGATACCACCTGTTTCAGAGCGCACGAAACCAGGAGTCGAAAGAAAGGGGAGGTGAAGGAAGGCGGGGCGGGCCCGGAACCGTCCGCCCGAACGAAGGGTTCCGGGCCGCCTGACGTGAAGGAGAACCGCGGAGCAGCTATGCGGAGCGGCTACGCGGCGAGATGCCCCGGCAGTTCGGCCGCATCCTGAGCGGCGAACCGGAAACGCTCGCATTCAATTAGGTAGTCGTTCACCGCGGCGAGCAGGGCGTACGCGAAGTCGACCTGATCCGAGGTCACCGCGCTACCGGCCGCCGAGACGGACAGCGTCATCCGGCCCGTGTGGACGGAGAGGATCGGAGGCTTGTCGGGGTAGGTGTGGCACCGGGTCGACCAGTCCGAGCCCACGTGTAGCCCCAGGTGCGTCGACGAGCGCAGCCCGTCCATCTCGCGCCCGCTCACGCCGCCACCCCCGGGTTGGTCCGCCGAGCCGGACCGACCGGCCGCATCACGCCCGCCCGCAGCGAGAACGCCACCCGCGGCTGCGACCCGTTGGTGTCCACGTACGGGACCACCACCAGGTGTTCGAACATCACCGGCCGGAACGGGAGACCCGGCAGGTTGTCCGGCAGGACCGGCGCCACCTCCCCGAAGATCTTCACCTTCAGTTCGGCTTTCCGGGCCGCCGGGTCCGCGTCCAGGACCCGCACCGACCACACCCGCTCGCCGGTGTCCTTGTCCCGAGCCTGGACGTCCGCCGCCTTCTCCCTCACCTTGTCGAAGTCACTCGCCGCCTCCACGCCCAGCACGAACGCACCGTGCGGGAACACGTCCTCAAACCGCACCGGAATGCGTTGCGGAACCGCCACCGTGCCACCTCCACTCGCCTTTACCCGGAACCAACCGTGCGTTCCGGCTGACGAGATACACGATCCACCGCTCGGCAAGCGCGTATCAACCGTTAACCCAGCTTTGTATGTAGCCGTGACATGGGCGCCATGCAGGCGCTCATAGGTTCATGCCAAGGTGATATGGCATGCCGGTATGGGTCCTGGCGTCGTTTTGCGGGCCGCTAATATGCGCGCATGGCTGACCGGAGAACCCCGGTGTACCGGGCCCGCGGGCCCGTCAACGGCGAGGACTGGGCCGCCGTCGCGTCAGCGCTCAACGAGCGGATGGCGCGCCGTCGCATCGGTCAGCAGGAGCTCGCCCGCATCTCGGGGGTGTCCGTGTCGACGCTGCGCGAGCTTCAGCACGGCGCCGGCCGTCGGGTGCAGAACAAGACCCTCGTCGCGATCGCCCAGGCGCTGGAGTGGCCCGACGATCACCTGATCCAGGTGCTCGTGTCAGAGCCACCGGTCGCCGGCACGCCCGGAGAGCCCACGGGCCGGGAGATCCTCGCCGCTCTGGCCCGGGTCGAGGAGCGGCTTACCGAGATCACATCGAGGCTCGCCGCCGTCGAGCAGGCCGTCACCAGAGCGGACAGCCGGACGCCGTCCTGAGACGACGATGGGCCGGACCCCCCCGACGAGGTCCGGCCCATCGCGACTCTTCGTGCTGTCAGTCCTCCAGTGCCGAGGGACTCCACGCCCGTGGACGCCGACGCCGCCGGATCACCTGCCGGCGCAGCGCATCAGCCATGTCCGCCTTCCCCGCGTCGTACGCCCCGCGTTCCCCCTCAGTCATCCAGCGCCGGCCGTTGTCCTCCCCGACCGACGCCGGGTCGAGTTCGAGCATGGAGCGCAGGAACGAGCCCGGCAGCTGCCGCCGGGACAGCCGAATCCCGGACGCTTCGTAGACCAGGACCGTGTCCACGTCCCCGAAGGACTCGACGAAGCGCAGGCCAGAGGGCATGTCCGCCATCGCCGCGTACAGCGCCTGCGCCGATGAGCCGGCCGGTACGACGAGCGCCCAGGCGTCCGCGCCCCACGGCAGCAGGCCCACGCCCGGTTCCCCGTCCGTCTCGCAGGAGCCGCTGGCCCACGTCATCGCGAACCCCCGGACCCGCCGCGAAGATCCGTCCATGTCTGCTCCGTCATGTCCCATCGCACCCGCAGCGCCCCTCATCCGCTCACGTCGCCTCACGGCCTGGACGCCACCCCGCCCCGCGGAGATCCCGACTCGACGCGGAGCGGGGTGGCCTGCGAACAAGACTCGTCCGCATCCGATGCGTCACGAAACGTCAAGTTGGCAAGGCACGGTGTGCATGGAATCCGGGCGGTTCACCGCCTGCCGAGTGGCTGTCAGGCGCCATCCGAGCGCCAAAGCGTCAGATCAGCGGCGAACCACCCATACCAAGGTGGCATGGTGGCATTAGGCTCTGCGTAGCGACCTGACCACCCGCTGACCCTGGCTGTCGGCCCGCACCCGAGGAGATGGCGGATGGCCCAGCCCGCCCCTCCCTACACCGTCTCGCCCGATCTCCTGGCCCGCGAGGAGTTCCGCGCCGCCTGCGAGACCCTGGACTTCCAGGCGATCTTCCGCCTGATGCGCAAGTACGACGGCGCCAGCCAGGACCGCGTGTCCTCCCCCGTCCGCGGCCTCACCCAAAGCCGGGTCAGCCGGGTCATGAGCGGCGAAAGCAACATCACCTCACTCGACCTGGTCGAGCGCATCGCCGACGCGCTACGCATCCCGGGCGCCTTCTTCCGACTCGCGCCCCGTCCCTGGGAAGCCGAGACGACCAGAGCCGACGCGCCGCCCTCCCCTGCCCTTGCAGGCATCGGCGACCATCACCGCGCCAGCGCCTACGCGACCACGACCGCGGGCGTGAGCATGCCAGCGCCCCGCGAGCCGGCCGGAGACGTCGAGGACCGCAGCCTGACCATCGACATCGAAGTTGCCGAAGACGGATGGGCCACGCTGACCTACCGCCATGAGCTGTACAACGGCACGGCGACGCCGTTCACCAGGCTCAACAGGGAGCTGTGGTTCGAGACCACCAACGGCCCGTTGCAGATCGAGTCCCTGCCCTCCCCCGACCGCAATATCATCATTCAGCGCGTCCACGACACCAAACTCAGCGCCCGCTTCGCCTGCCAGGTCTTCCCCGCCGTCCAGCCCGGGGAATCCGTGACCGTCGGCTACCGCAGCACCGGCGGACGGTTCGTCTACGACCACTACTGGCGTCAGTCGATCGTCCGCCCTACCGGCACCCTCACCATCCGGCTTCGCCACCAGGGCGTCACGTCGCTGACCCGATGCTCGGCGACCGAGGATAGGCCGGACGGGTCGGAGATCTCGGCGACCGAAGGTCTGTCCTTCGCCCGCGACGAGGCCGGAGTCGTCATCGAGCTGACCCGCCGGAACCTTCGACCGAACCAGTTCGTGACGCTGCGATGGGACACCGCGCATGCGTCTACGTGACGAGATTGAGCAGACGCTACGGGCATGGGACGCCTACGAGAAGACTCGGAAAGCGTCGCCGGTCATCGACTTCGACTGCGCGCCGACCCCGGCCAAGGTGACAGCGGCCCCGAGCCGCCTGGACGTTCACAGCACGCTCACCCAGCTCTACGAGCGCGCCGAGCGTGACGGCGACCAGGTCTGCGCCGAGCAGCTCCGCGCCCACCTGGCCTATCTCGGCGCGTTGCTCGGCGAGCGACCCCCACTCGACGACTACCTGACCGCCACCCAGGGATGTTCCGCGGCCGGATGGCCCGAGGAGTACGTGACGGCTGTCGGTGAGCGCGCCCGCACGGCTCTGGCCGAGGTCGGGGTTTCCTGGGATGCCACCACCGACCGCCAGCTACGCGACGCCGAAGGGCCGGTCGAGGCCACCGACGCACCCGAGATGATCCGGGCCGCCGCCAGCGAGGCAGAGCCTGCCGTCCGGGCCCTTGCCGAAACGGACGCCCCGTACACCCTGGAGATCACGACCGCCGACGTCGACGCCTACTGGGCCTACTGGCTCGACGGCACCGGCCAGGACGTACGTCTCCGGTTCAACTTGCGCAACGCGGCCTTCACCAAGGTCCGCCTACGCCAGTTCGCCCTACACGAGATCCTTGGGCACGCTCTCCAGAGCGCCAGCTACACCGCCACCGCCAGCCGGACCGACGTTCCGTGGCCGCGCCTGCTGTCAGTCCACGTGCCCTATCAGGTGCTGTTGGAAGGCATCGCGCAGGCCATGCCGCTGTTCGTCACCCCCGACGACACCGCCGTGACCACCCGCGTCCGCCTGGACCACTACCTACAACTCATCCGCGCCGACCTGCACCGCGCCATCAACGCCGGTGTACCGGTCGCAGACTGCGCGGACCACGCCCGCGCATGCGTCCCGTTCTGGACCGCGGACGCCATCACAGACATCCTCACCGACCGCGGAAACGACCCCCAGCTACGCACCTACCTGTGGGCCTACCCCGCCGGCATCGACTGGTTCGTCAACCTTGCCGACACCGCCGACACCGAAACCGTGGGGAAGGTCTTCCGTGCCGTCTACACCCAGCCCAGCACCCCGCACCAACTCACCCAGCTCTGGCCGACTGGACCCCGCATCAGCGGACCCGGCACCCCTCTTCGTCTACGGAAGCCTCCTCTTCCCTGACGTCCTCCGAGTCCTCATCGACCGCGACCCCCACCGCGTCCCCGTCACCGTCACCGGATGGCAGGTCATCGCCCTCCCCGAGCGGATCTACCCCGGACTCATCCGCGACCAGGTCGCCACCGCCACGGGACACCTCTTCGACGACCTCACCGAAGCCGAGTGGAGCACCCTCGACGCGTTCGAAGCCGACTTCTATACCGTCAGTCGCGTCGACCTGGACCACGGCCGCCATGCATGGGCCTACGCCTGCACCGAGCCCGCCGAGTTCCTCCCCGCCCAGCCGTGGAGCCCGGACGAGTTCGCCCGCGACCACCTACCCAGCTACGTGAAGCGTTGCACCGCATGGCGTCGCCGCCACGAGCAAGGCAGGTAGTCCGCACGTTGCCGAAACCCTCGTTCTTGAGATCAAGATCCGGTGCAGGCTGCGCCACGCGGCCGCCTGCGCGCGGCCGTGGACGGCCGTGCTTGCCGGGCGCGTCGCAACCAGCACTGATCCCTCAAATTTCGACAAGAAAAGATGGCAGCACAGAAACTACCTACTTTCCTTATTCCTTTGTCCGAAGTAAAATCCAACTACGGCCACCAGGAGCGTCCCAACCACCTGCATCACATCCTTCGCGAAAGTGTTACTCTCATCGCTAGGGTAGAGAATATCAATCGAGTAAGAGTTCGATTTTTGGTCATAGATCTGGCCAACGATTCTTTCCGCCGGAAAGTCTACAAGCTGTTCACGTTGAATGCGCTCTAGATGTGCCGACTGAGACTCGGCAGAGAATATGGAGCTATAAAGGAATGTCGACATGATCGCGAAAATTACGACGAGCATCAATGCTAGAACAGCTCCGACCGAGCCTTCCGGAAGACCGAGTGGTGACTCGCGGCTAACTTGAGCACCGACGAATCTATATACGAGCGCAGCAAGGGCAAGCGTGGTCAAGAGGACAACGATGCCGGAAATCAATAGGATCGGGAGTAGTAGTTGTGGAAACTGAGAAATTCGCAGGGGATCCTCGGCATTGGCCGTAAGCTCAATGTACGATCGCCAGATATATACTCCCCCGACGAGGCATACAAGAATTACGCAGGTCAGAAGAAATGTGATTAGGAGGACCGGCCCTCGCGATGGAGTAGTTTTCTCTTGCATGTAATTCTCCGGCGACATACGGAATTACAGGAAGGTCCGAGTAGCCATTAAGATGCGACAGAACTTCTTTGCGGTCCACCCTACCATTTCTCGACGGCGACCCGCTGTGGACGCATCCTTGGACCTCTAGTTAATATTCCGCTGCTGCTGGGGTCTGTCCACTACCGAGGTTGCAGTATGTTTCGCTATCAGTTCATTCTGATCTGCTACCGTGGCGTACTCTAAAGAGGAACCCGACCCCTGTGGGGTGTACTCCCTCTATACGAAATCGGGTTGGCGCTGGGGCCTCCGGCTGGTACGCCGCCGCCCCCGGAGATGGCGGCCTGCGACTCACCAACAAACGGTCTATCTCCTGTCGTACCGTATGTTTCTCCACTAGGTTCTTTCTGTCCCGAAGGCGTCGCTTCACCCTCGGGATAATAACAGGATGCACTGGCTGCACGAGACCCGGAATTACCGACTAGCGACCCACTTTCCACGCGAGAGCACTCTGTTGCAACAGGGCGATATGGGTTGGGAATTAGTGTATCGTTCCTCTCGGCCCTAGCGACCAGAGGTGTTGCTAGCACGATGCCGATGACCGCCGATATTAAAAATCCGTATCGCGAGGTTCTTCCAATGCGCATCCCTTAACTCCCATGTCCGCTTTAGGTCGAGACTTGCACCTTCGTGGAACAATCTTGCTTGTATTGCGTCAGCTTGTATTCCCGCACAATACCGATCAACACACGATTTCCATGGTTCTTTCGATTGTATGAGATTGGTGGATAGGGGGCGGATCGTCGTGGGCGATGTGATCCAGAGTCCCCAACGGTGGCGCAGACCTGCCCGCTGGCGACAGTCAGGCCGGCTGCCGGCAGCGGACCCCGTGGATGAAGCGAGTAAATTACGTAATCAGAGGGTTTGACACTTCGCCCCTTGACCTCACGTCGGTGCACCCATCGTTGCACCCGAGCCCGCAGGTGCCGGCAGACCGCCTTGGACACGGGCGGAGGTAATTACTCAGATCGAGGCGACGCAGCGGACGGTTGCGGACATCGGCGGACGAAGCGCCCGCTCTCTCTTAATGTAGTCCAAGGGCCGAAGCGTCGGATGAGCGCTCGTTTACTACCACCAGCAGGGCTACCAGAAGGCAGTTGGACCGCAACTGCAGTGGACGCTCATGGACGCCGGTAGACGTCGCCGGGCCCGCACCCTGAACTGATGGACGTCGGTGGAAGTTCGTGGACGGCGCGCCGAGGGCTGCGGAGCGTAGGGCTTGGAGCGACCTCTCGACGGGAGACCGAACCGGACCGGGGTTCCGGATGCCCATATCCGAATTAACAGTCGCCGGCGTTGATCGGCCACGTTCGGGATGACCTTCGGCCTGCACCAGTCGGCGAATGCCTCCCCACTCGCCGGCACGCGGTAGAGGGAACCAGCCCGTTCGAGTCGGGCCAGTTGGGGTCCGACACATACCTTGCTCTTCGGTCGATGCAGCCAGGCGACCGTGTACCCACTGCTGTACCCGCTGCTGTACCCGAGCCGGCGGACATCGGTGGACATCGGCGGACACGGAGCGGCGCCGCAGCCCAGGTCGCGCCGACCCGGTGGACATCGGTGGACGTGCGTGGACGGAGCGCCTGCTTCTCTTAATCCGCGGGTTCGGGGTTCAAGTCCCTGGCGGCGCATCCGTAGCTACCAGCGGTTTCATCCATTTGGATGGGGCCGCTGTTTTCACTGTGGCAGCCATGCTGGCAGCCACGGGTGCGCAACGCATCAATCCCCTTCTACTTCCTTCTTCCGGTCATCGTCGCTGTCGGTGGCCGGCGCCCCGGTGCCCCACAGGGCCGCGCCCATCCGGTCGGCCGCGTCGGTCGACAGCTCCGGCGCCACATGGCTGTAGGTGCACAGGGTCAGGCTGATCTGCGAGTGACCCATTGATCTCCATGACCACCCGCGGATGAACTCCCTGCGCCAGCAGCAGGCTCGCCATCGTGTGCCGCGCGTCATGCAGCCGGGCCGCCCGCACACCGGCCTGCGACAGCAGATCCTGCCAGGCCCGATGGTCCGCACGGGGATCGAGCGGACGCCCGTTCGGCTGGACGAACACGAGATCCTGTTCGTTGACCCACTCCCCGCCGGCCGCACCGCACTCGGCGCGCTGAGCGGCACGATGAGCCCGCAGGCTCACCGCCAGGTTCAGCGGAATCACGATCGTCCGCCGACCGGCACGACTCTTCGGCCGCACAATCACCAGGCCCCGTGGCAGGCGTCGAGGCTCTTCACCAGGTACTTGGTCAGGTAGCCAATCATCCGACCGGTGTTCGTCGAGTTCGCCGTGACACCGTCCGCGCGGAGTTGGGGCCCGAAGCGGACGACGTGGGCCGGTTCGTCGTCGCCGCCGATCGCGTCCACCGCCTCATCCCAGGTCGGGAGCAGCCGGGACGTATCCGGGTCGAGGTAGCCGTTTGCGATTCGAGGCTAGTGCCAGCCGTAGCGCTGATGCAGCCGGTCCGTGACCCGCTCGAACGGCTCGCGCGGCAGGGCCGTCGACTCTCGGCGCATCCCGCCCTCGTGCACCCGGATCACCCGGTCCAGGTTGACCCAGGACGGTCGGTGCTCGCTGTCCCACCCGCCTGCGCCGACGGGCACAAAGTCGCCCTCGCCGCCGTGGTCCTTGCTGGTTAGCTGCACGGCCAGGTAGGTGCCCGCGGATTCGACGGCCACCACGAGTACCGGCCGGTCCTTGCCCCGTCCGTCGTTCTCCTGGAACGGCACCCACGTCCAGACGATCTCGCCGGGATCCGGGGCCCCGTCCGGTTGCGGCGAGTAGCTCATCCGCACCGGCCCGATGCGACGCGGATCGACCTCCATGGTGGCGTCCGGCCCGGACTCGCCCGGCGAGACCTCTGCATTCGCGCGGGACGACCGCGCCCGCTCCCGGGCCGGATGACTGCGCGCGGCTGCCACCGAGGACGAAGAAGAACGGGCCGTCGGTGTTGATTCCGACCGCCGCCGACCTTCCCGTCCTGCCTCCCGCGAGGGTGCCTCACTCCTGCGGCGGCCGCTCGTCACCAGGTCGGACACGGTCTTGATCAGATCCCCCAGCAATCCCATGCCGCCACAATAATTAGACCGGCCACGGCTCCTGACCGCCTGGGATACAGCCCCCAGGGCGACGCCGAGCACCCGCGGCGCCTCGAACGGCGGGAGCGGCAGACGCAGCAGGCAGCGCAGCGCGCTGTACCGGGACAGCCGGATCGCCAGCGCGGACAGGACCCGAACACCGGCCCGGCCGGCTAACTCGCGGACGACCGCGCCGATCTGAGCGGCCAGCCTCGCCGTGCGCCGCTGGTAGCGCTCCAACACGTACGACTTCGCGCTGCGCCGCCGGCCCCGCTACGCCACGATCCTGATCGACGCGCAGACCCGGCGCGCGTCGACGTCCTGCCCGACCGCGGCGCTGACGCGTTGGAGGCATGGCTGCGCGCCCACCCCGGCGTCCAGATCGTCTGCCGGGACGGCTCCGGCGCCACGGATCATGCGTCAGATGCACGGCCGAGCAGGATTCACCCTGCTCCGCCACCGCATCCTGCTCGACTAACACCCCGTCACCACCGAAAGTGAGCCAGAGCCGGCGATCGGACACTCCCCGAACACGCTTATTGAACGCGTGACGGTTGTGCGTAGGCGAGCAGCGCGTCACGGTCTGCCGCCAGGGTGAATCCGGCTTTGATCGTGCTGTCGACCGCCGTGGTGTATTTCTGCAGGTAGGTGTCACGCGACGGGTAAAGGGCCGCGAGACGTTCGGTGGGCAAGGGTGTCGTCGAGCCGAACAGACTGCATATCACCGAAGGGTTCGGGCCGGGGGTGCCTGACAGGACGTCGACCGGCACGTCCACGGGCGGGGTGCGTACGCCGCCCAGTGCGATGCCGTCGGCGTCGCGCGCGATCTGCGGCGGGCTGTCCTGTGTGACCTCGATCCGTGGTGCGGTGGCAGGCAGTGTCCCAGCACTCACCCAATCCTCGAGAGCGTCCAGTGCCGCCTTCACGACGACGTGCATGGGAGCATTATTGATCTTCGTCGAGCAGCCGAGCGCGTCGGCGAAAGGGCCGACCGTGTGCATGTCCGCGTGCGCGGCCCCGGCGACCTCCCAGAGGCGGAACCGGTCGCTGTCGGGCTGGCGCGCGCCGAGGGAGTTCAGCGGAGCGCCGAGGTCGCCCTCGGTCTGGATGTCGAGTACTGGTACTTCGGTGTCGGTCCGGATGATCGTCGGTGAGGTCGCGGTGTCGTCGGCGATGTTGGCGGGCTGGCCTGGTGCGGCGAGCGGAAGGCCGCCGATGCCACGGCTGTGGACGAGGAAGCCGTCGAACTCGCGGGTGAGGGGCTGCACTCCGTTGAGGTAGGTGACGAGCGCGTACGCCGACTGGGATTGGCCGGCAGCGAGCACGCGCCGCGGCTTCAGGTCGCCCATCGCCACGCCGCTGGCACGGACCGCGCGCGCGGCTTGGGTGAAGATGTCGAAGGAGTATCCGTCGCCGGGCTGGTTGAGCGAGCCGTATCGCGCGGGGTCGGCGCCAACCAATCCGGTTGAGGTGTTGCCGCGACCGGTCGGGGTGAGCACGGGTCCGCCCATGACACCGATGCGTTGCGCCGAGACGCCGACCCACGCGTCGCCCCGTCGGACGATCTCTTCGTGGGTGCTTGACCACACGACGTCCGAGTCGCTCCCGCCGCTGACGTTCAACCACTCGACGACGACGGTGCCGCTGAACGCCGTGGTAGCGGCTGGCCGCCGCACGAGTACCCGGGTGCTGTACGCGGCGGTACTGCCGGGTTGGAATGTCCAGCGGCCATCGGGAGCTAGCGCACCTTGCGGGTCGTACGAGGTCGCTGTCCCTGATGCGGCGTACTCGTTCTCGACGTAGCCGGTGCCCGTCAGGTCGACCTTCGTCGGGGAACCCATGCTGACACCGTTACCGCCGCTTAGTTCGTGTAAGTCGGCGACCGGTCCCGCGGGCCGTGGCTGTGCCGTCGGCGACGTTTCCGAGATCGGCTCCGACCCGTCGGAACATGCCGATCCGAATATGGCGATGCCGAGTACGAAGGCGAAAGCCGAGACGTGTCGACCCGGTGAAAACTTGCGCCTTCTGGCGACATTCTCACTTGGCATCCGTGAAGCCTCCGTCGGTTTCCATCGATGTTCATCGACTCCTGCCATCGGACCGGTTGACCCCACTGCCGGGCCAACTAAACGGGCCTGGAGCCAATTCGATTGCCGGACAGGCAGGATCCCCGCGGCGGGGTGTGCGGGGTCTTGGAATACCTTCTGGTCGCGCTGGACGAGCGGCCGGCCGGTTCATCGAACGCGATCTCCGTCCGCTTCGACCTGATGGAGCCGTGCGAAGACCGACATGAGACGGAGCAGTCGGTCCGTCAGCTCCTCGGGATCGAGGGGGTCCTCGCCGTCGATCAACCAGTCGTTGATGACCGCGCCCGTCCCACCCGTGAAAAACGCCGCCAGGTCCACAACCATGTCCTCGCCCAGCTCGCCGAACAGCGTCCGCACGGCCGGTCTTTGGAATGGGTTGAACAAGCTGTTCAGCGCACTGGTCATGGCGAACGCGCACGATCCGGTCAACATCGCACGGTAGAACGACCGGTGCCGCGCGAAATGTCGTGCCGCCGCCACCGCCCGCGTCCGGCCGGCCTCGGTGTGGTCCTCGAGCTGCGGAAAAAGTTCCCGTCTGACCAAATCGACCGCAGCTTCTACAAGAAGCGACTCGCGATCACCGAACTGCAGGTAGACCAGCTGCCGGCTGACGTTCGCGGCCTCGGCAAGCTCGGTGGCCGAGACGGCCGTCGTGCCGCGCTCGGTCACCAGGCGCACCGCTGCCGCGAACAGGGCTGAACGTGAGCGCAGCACCCTCCGGTCTCGGGGGCGGGGTTCCCGCGAGGGCTCGGACAGCACGTCGCGATGGTATACAGTTGTCAAAAATTGGACAAGTGTTAACCACTGACGCCCGCGGGAGTGTCCGACGATGCGGAGGGCAGCGCCCCTCCTCCCGGCCGTCGACCGGAAGGTGTCAAGTCAACTGAGCCAGTTGGCTGTTGCTTGGCTGGTCGGGCTGCCACTGTGGGGCGGTGGGGAACCGACCGTCGCGGAATCGGGTGCTTGGCGACCGGCTGTGGGATGACGAGGGGCGGGAGTGGCGCCATGCCACCGGTCAGTGGGCCGATGTCGACGAGGTGGAGCGGTGCCTTGCCGATGCGCGGGTTGTCCTGCTCCACGGTTTCGGGCGCCCCTTGCAGTGGCTCACTCGGGACGACGCGGTGCGTCGTTGGGAGCAGATGCGGCACCATTTCGAGACTCCGGGTCAGTACGGCGCGCGGGGCGACGACCAGGACCTCACCTACGCGGCCGTGGTGTGGCGCCGTGGCGATGAGCAGCTTCTGGGCTTCGAGTCGTTCTGCTGAGGGTCAACGCGTGGGAGGGTGCGGCAGCCAGGCTGGCAGCCAAGTCGGCGGACGACGACGGACGAGCGTGGACGTCCACGGAATCCGGACCGTGTGTGACCTGCACAAGTGGACGTCGGCGGACGTCCACGAACAAGCATCCGATGATCTCTTAAGCCGCGGGTTCGGGGTTCAAGTCCCTGGCGGCGCACCCGTAAGCCCTGGTCAGGGCGCCTTTCACAAGATCAATTATCTCGATTCTTTCGAGATCGTCCCGCACTTTGCGAACAGCCGTGAGCGTATTTTTCGTACCCCATCACGGTTGTCCCTTGCGCGGGGTCAGTGCTGGGCCGGCGGGCCAGATCCGAGGAAGGCTGCGAGGGAAGCGCCGCCGGAAGAGCTGCTCGAGTCAGTCGCCCAGCCAGGATTCTACGGTGACAGCAAGCCCGGGGATCTCGACGGTGACCGCGGTCCACAACAGGTCCGTGTCCACCGAGAAGTAGCCGTGTACGAGATGGTTGCGCATGCCGGCGATCGCAGCCCAGGGCACCTCGGGGTGGTGTGTGCGGAAGGAGTCCGACAGCCGCGCTGCGGCTTCCCCGATTATTCCTACCCATCTGATCAGAGCAGCGGACAGAACAACGTCCTTGTCGAGTTCCTCGCGTGAGGCGGGGAGGTGCGCGCTGATCAGTTCCGCATGTTCGACGATATCGCGGAGGCGCTCATCGTCGGACCTCACAGTGCGACGGCCTCGGCCAGGACCCGCGGACGGAGCCGGGGTCGTAGCCCAGCGACTGTCGTGACGTCGACGTGGACATTGAGCGTCGCCTCGGTGTCGCTGATGAAGCCACCCAGATCGAACAGACCTCGTCCTGGAGCGAGATCGACAAGGAGGTCGACGTCGCTCGCGTCGTCTGCTTCGGCGCGGGCGACGGAGCCGAAGACACGGATGTTGCTCACACCGTAGCGTCGCGCGATCGCGTAGACGTCCGCGCGACGACGACGCAGTTCGCTCATCGTCACCCTCCGGTGACGATCTACGTCTGGCGTCACGGCAACCTCCTCGAGGCGGACGACAGCTGACTGGAACGGGCTGCGAGGTCGCCTTTGCCGCTGGACAGGGTGCCGACGAACTCCGGCAACGGCCACTCGTCGCTTCCGTCCACGGTTGGGGTGCGCTCTCGGAGGAGAGCCAGGACCGGTGCCACCTGGGACTCGGGCAGCCGGTCGATCAGCCGGTGCAACTCGTCTCGCAAGGCGCCCACAGAGCACAGGATACGGCCGTGGGCGGCAGTCGACCCACTAGATCCACTGGTGGAACTCTTTGTGGACTTGGCGGATGGACGCGGACGCCGCAGGAGATCTCGAACGACCCCGCAGCCAAGGAGCCTGGCATCAGGTCTCGGCTCACGTCGGCCGGGCACCGGTGTACCCACCGCTGTACCCGAGCAGACGGACGTCAGTGGACACCGGCGGGCACGGACCGGCGCTGAAGCCCAGGTTGTACCGACCAGGTAGACGTCGGTGGACGTCCGTGGACGAAGCGCCCGCTTCTCTTAATCCGCGGGTTCGGGGTTCAAGTCGCGGCGCACCCGTAGCTACCAGCGGTTTCATCTATTTGGATGGAGCCGCTGTTTTCATTTCGTCGACACCGTACGCACCGCGTTCGGCGGGTACGTGCACGGCGCCGAGGTCCGCTTCACCGCGGCCTGCTGGCTGTTCAGCGCCCGAGCGTCGGTCGGGTCGGAGACGCCGACCACGCCAGTCGAGCTCGGCTGGCAGCGGGACGACGGCCTCGCGGAATACGGTCTCGCCGGAAATGAGGTGCGCTCTCGGCCCGGGAACTGGCAGTCTCGCGGTCATGGATGTGCCGGCCGGATTCGAGATCGACGACGACCCCGAGCGGATCGACCGCGACGCGGTGTGGGCCGCCCTGTCGACCGAGGTCTACTGGGATCTGTGGCGCGAGCGCTCGCATGTCGAGGCGCAGCTGGACAGTGCCTGGCGGGTTGTCGGTGCTTACGAGGTGGCAACCGGTCGGCAGGTCGGCTTCGCCAGGGCGATCTCCGACGGCGTCTCGTTCGCCTACCTCGCCGACGTGGTGGTGACCGGTAGCGCCCGTGGCCACGGGCTAGGGAAGGCCCTGGTCACGACCATGATCGAGGACGGTCCCGGGGTCGAGTTCGAATGGCTGCTGCACACCAAGGACGCCCACACGCTGTACGAGCGGTTCGGCTTCCGGATTCCCGAGCGCACCGTCATGGAGCGGGGGAGCCCCCGCGAGCCGGACTTCGAGGCGGCGCCGCCTCCCGATTCCGTGCGGCGATGAGTGGGGCCGCTCAAGACCCGTTCAACCAGATCGGGCCGCTCCGTCGTGGTACACGCACCGTGACGATCAGACCTGCGCCGACCGCGCTGCGGTTGCGGCACCTGGCGCCCCGCGGTGTGGAGTGCCGTCGGGCCCACCGAACTGTGCCCCGTGATCAGGCAGACTTGAGGGATGGCCGACGATGATCCGCACTGCTGGCTCGAGGACGTCGCCGGGGAGGCCGCCCTCGCCTGGGTGAGGGAACACAACGCCGAGACGTTCGCAGAGCTCACCCAGTCCGCCGAGTTCGCCGGGCTGCGCGCGGAGATCCGCGAGGTGCTCGACTCGGATGACCAGATTCCCTACCCGGTCACCAGGGGCGAGTACCTCTACAACTTCTGGCGCGACGCGGGTCATCCGCGTGGCCTGTGGCGACGCACCTCGCTGGCGTCGTATCGCGATGCCGCCCCGGACTGGGAGGTCGTGCTCGACGTCGACGCGCTCGCCGCCCGCGAGGGCGAGAACTGGGTGTGGCACGGCGCGCGGGTGCTGCGACCCGAATACCGGCTGGCTCTGGTCGAGCTGTCCCGTGGCGGCGCGGACGCCTCCGTCATCCGTGAGTTCGACCTGGTCACCAAGTCCTTCGTGGAGGATGGCTTCTTCCTGCCCGAAGCCAAAAGCTCGGTCGGTTGGATCGATGAGGACCGGATCTATGTCGGTACCGATTTCGGCGAAGGATCGTTGACCACTTCCGGCTACCCCCGCGTGATCCGGGAATGGCGGCGCGGCACTCCGCTCGACGATGCCGTCACAGTCTTCGAGGGCGAGGTGGATGACGTCTCGGTCGACGCCTACCACGACCCGACCGAGGGTTTCGTGCGCGACTTCGTCGACCGAAGCATCGACTTCTACCACACCGAGACGTTCCTGCGTATCCCGACGGGGCTGGTCCGCATCGACGTCCCGGACGACGCGCACACCTCGGTTCACCGGGAGTGGCTGCTCATCACCACCCGGTCGGAGTGGGTTGTCGACGAGAAGGTCTATCCGGCGGGCGCCCTGCTCGCCGCCAACTTCGAAGCATTTCTCGCCGGACGACGAGAGCTCGAGCTCCTCTTCGAGCCGGACAAGAACACCTCGCTCGCGTACCACGCGTGGACTCGCAATCATCTCATCGTCGCCACTTTGCGGGACGTGAAAAGCCAGTTCACCGTGCTCACGCCGACGGCCTCGGGCTGGACGAGGGCGCCGCTGGCCGACCTCCCGGACACCGGCTCCGCCTACATCAGCGACACCAACCCCGACGTCGACGACGAGTACTACCTCGGTGCCAGCGGCTACACCCAGCCAGCGACCTTGTACCGCGGCGAGATCGGCGTGGAACCCGAGATCCTCAAGCAGGCCCCGGCGTTCTTCCCGACCGACGGTCGCACCGTCAGCCAGTATTTCGCCGTGTCCGACGACGGTACCCGCGTCCCCTATTTCGTCGTCGGTACCGGAAAACCCGGGCCGACGCTGCTCTACGGGTACGGCGGCTTCGAGGTCTCGCTCACCCCCAGCTACAGCGGTACTGTCGGCCGGGCCTGGCTGGCGCGCGGCGGCACCTATGTCGTCGCCAACATCCGCGGTGGCGGCGAATACGGCCCGGACTGGCATCAGTCAGCCATCCGCGAGAACCGGCTGCGTGCCTACGAGGATTTCGCCGCCGTGGCCGGCGACCTCGTCGGCCGGGGGATCACGACGCCGGCCCAGCTCGGCATCGAGGGCGGTTCCAACGGCGGGCTGCTCATGGGCGTCATGCTCACCCGCTACCCGGAGCTGTTCGGAGCCGTCGTCTGCTCGGTGCCGCTGCTTGACATGCGCCGCTACCACCTGCTGCTGGCCGGAGCCTCGTGGATGGCCGAGTACGGCGACCCTGACGATCCAGCCGACTGGGCGTTCATCAAGGAATACTCGCCGTACCAGAATGTCCGGCCCGGCCGTCGCTACCCGCCGACGTTCATCACCACGTCAACCCGCGACGACCGCGTCCACCCCGGGCACGCCCGCAAGATGGTCGCGCGGCTGCGCGAACTCGGCTACGACGTCCGCTACTACGAGAACATCGAAGGCGGTCACAGCGGCGCCGCCGACAACGAGCAGCTTGCCCACAAATCAGCCCTGATCTACGAGTTCCTCTGGCGTACCCTCGGCACCGGCCCCGCGGCCGGCGGATAGCGCCGGCGGCCCTGCGGAGAGGGGCGCCGGCGCTCACCCGCGGACCGGTGTCGACGGGGGCCTTCCGCCGCTTCTCCGCACCCGGTAAGATCCTCACGGTGCTCGGGGACAGCGGTTGGTCGGCCTCGGGCCTGTTCAGCGGCGAGGTCGATGCCGTCCTCGCCGACCCGACCGGAGGGGTCGAGCACAGCGGCGTCACCTGGACGTCCGTGGGGTCGAGGACCTGACAGCCAGCGCCAGACCCGAGTATCTGTTTGCCAAATCAGCAAACAAATTTGGTGGCTGGGCACATCCTGGGCAAGAGTGGCCCAATGATCGACGACCTCGCGACAGGCTCACCCGCGTCCGACACCCGCTCTGCTCTCGACGGATACGTCGGAGACCCGGCAGTGCAGGCGGAGTGGGACAAGCGGTACTCCGAACGAGAGCAGCTGTGGAGCGGCCAGCCCAACGGCGCGCTCGTGGCCGAGGTCGCCGCGCTCACGCCCGGGCGGGTGCTCGACGTCGGCTGCGGCGAGGGCGCGGACGCAGTCTGGCTCGCGCGCGGCGGCTGGGACGTGACCGCGCTCGAGGTCTCCGGCCTGGCACTGGAGCGGGCGGCCGGGCACGCGCGGGACGCCGGCGTCGCCGTCCGATGGGTCCACGCCGAACTGACCGAGGCCGCTCTCCCGCCGGCGTCCTTCGACCTGGTCTCCGCGCAGTACCCGGCCCTGCTACGCACCCCTGACGCCGCGGCCGAACGAGCACTGCTCGCCGCCGTCGCCCCCGGCGGCCTGCTCCTGCTCGTGCACCACGCGGGAATGGACACCCATCCGGTGCACGACAGCGGATTCGACCCGGCCGACTACGTCTGGCCCGCGATGGTCGCCGCACTGCTCGACGACGGCTGGGAGGTGGAGCTCAACGAGCAGCGGCCACGCGTCGCACCCGACAGCGGAGCCGGCGCACACCACGTCGACGACCTGGTACTACGCGCACGCCGGCTACGCTGAGCCCCCCACGTTCATCGGCCGTTCCCGTTCATCGGCCACGGCCTCCAGCGTCATCTCCCAATCGCCGGAAGCGGTCGAATCCACCGGGAGAAGTTCGGCCGAACGTTTCAAATATTCAGCCGAAAACACCCAGAGTTAATCTCGATGAGACCTAGGAAATCTCAGCCAACGCACCATCCGCTTCCGATGAGGCCTCGCCGGATACTCGCCATTCCCTCAGGTTCTGCACCACCTCTTCGTAGAATTTTTCCAGCGCGTCGACTACAGAGGTCACAAATGTTCCCTTTCCGACGCCACGCTTCGAGCCAAGAGGAGCGCTGAGCGAAATACGGAACGCTCGGACTTCACGCCCGGCCTCAGGAACCAGAATTTCCGGCTTCTGGCGCACCAACGCGAGAAGCTCCGCTCGGGCGGACTCCCGCGACCCCTGCTCGAAAGATTCGACACGCAGGTTCCCGTTCGCATCCGCCAACTGCCGCGTAACCCACTTCACGCGAGTGAGTTGACGTCCCTGACGAGGAGCATCGACGCTGATTGAACAGACCACCCGCCCCGATCGCAGGTCGGCGGAAATTCCTACGGGGCCGACAGCGCCAGGGATCCGCAGCGTCGCGGATATCGAGCCCTTCTGGCACAGCTCATCAGCCAACGCCTGCCGTCTTTGCGCCGCGTCGATTCGCCGATTTATCTGAAGGAAGACCTCGGTCCCCAGCAGTCCGCCCAGATGTAGGCACAGATAGTGGGCCAGCTGGTCGAAACGTTCGACGGTAGAAGGCAGGCCCTTGTCGGTGGGTCGTAGAGTGCCCGCTGACACACTATCCCTCACCGCCACCCAGCTGGAACCCATGTCGTCGAATGACGCGGCGCCGGATCTCGCATGGTCGAGGTAGCGGAGAAACTCACCGAGGATGTACTCCTGAGTAGCGTCCGCCACGGAACTGTTTTCGATGAGAAGTTGACAACGGAAGCGTACCTCCGCCCAGGAGATATGGTAGACACCGACCTTCTTCGTCTTCCGTCCGTCGATCGCGACGGGATGGCGCTCATCTGGCGCGGTGATCAGGTTTGAAATCGTGATGACGGCGTCGAATCGCTGCTCGCGGGCTATGTCGAGATACGCTTCGATCTGGTCCGCACGAAGTTCCCCTACACCTGTCTTCACCTCGACGAGTGCTGTCCAGGTACGCTGCCCACGCCTGACACGAATCAGCCCGTCAGGTACATATGGATCGTCCCCACGGTTGAACGGGACTTCGATATATGTCTCGATCTGGCCAGCAGGCGCGCCGAATCGGGTCGTAATCGCACGACCGAACTCTCGCACAGACCCCACAACCGCGAGCAATGCTGACGTGGCGCGTCGTTCCTGTTCGGCTGCCCCACCGATACCGGCAACCGGGAACAGCCTCGCCGGATGCCAGCTCGTTTCTCCTTCTCCAGCAGCCGGCCGTCGGGCCTTGGAAGCTGACAGCTTCCGCGCAGTCCTGCGCTTCGTCGTTGTGACCGTCTGAGTGCGCCGCTCCCGGCTGCGAACTGGCGGACTGGCTGCCTCCGTCGGAGCCGTGGCGGCTGCGCTTTCAGGAGCCGTGGCGCTGTCTGTGTCTGGAGACTCCGTTGCGGTCTCAGCCTGCTCGGTCGCCGTGCCATCGGCGTCGTCAGGACCGACTTCGACTCCATATTCGGTAACCAGGGTTGACAAGCCCGTGTCATACCCCTGGCCAATCGCACGGAATTTCCACTGCCCACTGCGACGGTAGACTTCTCCGAGCACAAAAGCGGTCTCGGTCGAAGCGTCCGTGACATCGAATCTAAGTAGCTCCGCCGCGTCGGATCCTCGGAGCAGCCGAAGCCGCAGATAGTTCAGACAACCAAATCCGTCCCCGGCGCCGGCGTCCAGACTGGCAGAAAGAACTACCCGTTCGACACTGTCAGGAACGTTGTCCATGTCAATGTCAACGACGTCCGTGAAGGCCGTGTGGTCTTCTTCGTTGTTCGAAGTCTTACCTCGGAGCCTGACAGCACCGCCAGCGCCAGATGGCTGGTTGTAAAAGACCAAGTCGTCGTTCGATCGTACCTTTCCGTCATCCCCAAGCAGGAGCACACTTACATCCGCGTCGAGCGACTGACCCTCCTCAGTAGCCCACTCAAGAATCACGGAAACAGAACCGAGTTCGTCAGCCAGGGCACTGAGGGTTACATTTCCCCCCTTGCGCATGGCCGCAGCTGTCGCAGCGCACATACAGGTGACCATATCCCGCACGGGACACCCAAACAGAGACACTCCCAACACGCTACAATCAGCCGCAATTCGAACACGAGATGAACAAATTCATGCCGTTGGTACCGCGGCGACAGTGATCTTTGTGCGACTACTGCCGCTCTGGCCGCTACTTGGGCGGGCACTGGACCCAGCAGAAACGACCGGACGAGGTCAATTCTGCTCTGATCGTTTTTTCGCTGCCTACGGTGATCCGGACCCTTTTCGTGTCTTCGCCGTGAGGCGTATGTTCCCCCGTTTCGGACCCCGGAGATGCGAGGACACTCGCGCGCCGCGATGCTGAGGTGCACGGCCCGGTCGGCGGTCAGCCGGATGGGCGAGAATACCGTGGTCGGAGGGGAGTTATGCCCGGGAGCCGACGCGCGCCCGGTGACCGGCGCACATCTCGACCATCCGGCGGATCCATCGGCTCCGTCGCGGACCGGCTGCGGCGACGGTTCGGACATCTGGCGGAAAAGGCCCGGCCGATCCGGGCACGGCTCCGGAACGCCGCGGTGGAGGATCTGACATCCAGATTGCGGCAGGGCGATCTGATCAACAGTTCGATGAGTCTCGCCGCGCTCATTCTGATGATGTTCTTCCCCTTTATTATCGCGTTGGCCGCGTTGTCGCCGCTGCGCCCCGGAGGCGCGGCAGAAATAATCATCAGGCGGATGGGCCTGAACCAGGATGCCGCGGAGGCCGTCGAACGGCTGTTCACGCCGCAGGACGGAACGGTCCACAGCGGCTGGACGGTGGTGGGCGCGCTCTGGCTGATTCTCGGCGGCCTCACCCTGGCCGCGACCGTGCAGTCCGTGTATGTCCAGGTTTTCAGGGTCCAGCCGCTCGGGCTTCGGGGCATCCCGGCCCAGGTCGTCTGGCTCTGCGAGCTCATCGTCTTTCTCGCCGGCGCCACCGGTGCCGGGGCGCTGCTCACCAGCACCACTACCGGCCAGATCTGCTACGGCCTGCTCAGTACCACGGGTATGTTGTTCCTTCTCTGGATCGGCATCAGGGTCCTCACCCTCGGACGGCTCGGGTGGCGCGAGGCATGGCCGGCCGCCGCGTTCACGACGGTCGGGCTGACCGGTCTTGGCGTGGTGAGCAGGTTTACTTTCTCCGCGTCCATCGTCACGAACGAGCGGAGCTACGGGAGCATCGGCGTCGTTTTCACGATCCTTTCCTGGCTGATCGGTTTTGGCGTTGTTCTCACCGGAGGGGCGATCGTCGGAATGTGGTACAACGAGACGCGCAAAGCAGCCGCTCGCGCCAAGACGGGAATGCGGGCCGAAAAGGGAACCGGCGATGCGGCCGGCTGCGGAGATCCCGACGTCACCAGGCGTCGGCCCGAGCGCGAACGATGACACCCCGGGCAGCGGGGATTCAGGGCCCCGGGGCCGGGCCGGAGGCCGCTTCGGCCGGCCTGGTCGTTCTTCCCACGCTGGCGGCGGCGCAGTTCCTCATGACCCTGGACAGCTCGGTCATGAACGTGTCGATCGCCACCGTGGCCGCGGACATCGGTACCACGGTGACCGGAATTCAGACCGCCATCACCTTCTACACCCTGGTGATGGCCGCGTTCATGATTACCGGCGGCAGGCTGGGGCAGCTCTTCGGGCATCGGCGTGTGTTCACCATCGGCTGCGTCGTCTACGGCTGTGGGTCGCTGACGACGTCCGTCGCCGGGAATCTCGCCGTGCTCATGTTCGGCTGGTCGTTCCTCGAAGGAGTCGGCGCCGCGCTGATCATGCCCGCGGTCGTCGCTCTGGTCGCGTCGAACTTCGCCTCGGCGCAGCGACCGCGTGCCTACGGGCTGGTCGCCGCCGCCGGCGCGATCGCGGTCGCGGCGGGTCCGCTCGTCGGCGGCCTGTTCACCACCTACCTGTCCTGGCGCTGGGTCTTCGCGGGCGAGGTCCTCGTGGTGGGCGTCATCCTGTGGCTGACCCGGGGGATGGCGGACACGCCTCCGACCGCGCAGGGACGTCTCGACATCGTGGGCACCGTGCTGTCCGCGGCCGGCCTGGCGCTGATCGTGTACGGCGTCCTCCGCTCGGGGAGCTGGGGCCTGGTCCGGCCGGCGCCCGGCGCGCCCGTCTGGTTGGGGCTCTCACCCGTGATCTGGCTGGCCCTCGCGGGCGGAACCATCCTGTTGCTCTTCGTCCGGTGGCAGGATCACCGGCTGGCCCGCGGCGCCGCCGCGCTGCTCGATCCGGTGCTGCTGCGGAACCGGACGTTCCGGGCCGGGCTCACGTCGTTCTTCTTCCAGTATCTGCTCCAGGCGGGGCTCTTCTTCGTGGTACCGCTGTATCTGTCGGTGGCGCTCGGGCTCTCGGCGGTCGCGACCGGCGTGCGTCTGCTGCCGTTGTCCATCGCCCTTCTGGTGGCTGCCGTCGGCATTCCCAAAGCCCTCCCGCACGTCTCACCGCGACGCATCGTCCGTGGTGGTTTCCTCTCCCTGTTCGCCGGGACAACGATCCTGATCGCCGCGCTCGACGCCGGCGCCGGACCGGAGATCGTGACCTGGCCGATGCTGCTCGCCGGCCTCGGGGTGGGCGCGCTCGCGTCCCAGCTCGGCAGCGTCACCGTGTCCGCGGTCGCCGACGAGCACACCGGCGAGGTCGGTGGGGTGCAGAACACGGTGACGAACCTGGGCGCGTCGATCGGTACCGCGGCAGCTGGGGCGGTTCTCATCTCCGCGCTGACCTCGTCGTTCCTCACCGGCGTACGGCACGACCCCGCCGTACCGGCGGAGCTGAGCACGCAGGCCGAGGTGCGCCTGGCCGAGGGCGTCCCCTTCCTGTCCGACCGGGACCTGAAGATCCGGCTCGACGAGGCCGGCGTCCCGCCGGACACCGCCAAGGCGATCACCGCCACCAACGCGGACGCCCGCCTCGACGGTCTGCGTGCGGCTCTGTCGCTGCTCGCCGCCATCGCCCTGGCCGCGATGTTCCTCACCCGCCAGATCCCGGACCGGCAATCCGCTCCGGCGCCGGCTTCCGGCCGGGTCACCTGACCGCTCAGAGCCGACGGCCAGATGTACATCACGGTCACCGAAAGCAGGATTCGGCTGTGGGACACCACCGGCCCTCGTCTGCTGGTTACGGGCCGCCGTGCGGCTGACCGGCGGGCCCGCCGACGCCGGCGCGGCACGACTCCCAGCGGCCCGGCGCAATGATTGGATGCGCGGCATGGTGGCGGCCCACCCGCGACGAGGCGGACGTGGGTGAGGATTGCCGGTAAATCCCACGAACACCCGGCCCCGTTCCCGGCACACGGGATTCTCGTCAAGGAGAGCGATGAGCCGCAGCGGCAACCAGCTCAATGTCGACCATGACGACCTGGAGGACATTCGAATCGCGGTCGTTCTCAATGGCGGGATAAGCCTCGCGGTGTGGATGAGCGGGGTGGTCAACGAGATCAACAGCCTTACCCGGCGCCGTCCGAGTGATCCGGCCCCGGGTAAGGCGGATCTGCGCTTTTCGGAAGCGGCGACGGTCTACGGCGGACTTCTTGATCTCGTCCACGGGAGGGCGCGGGCAGATGTGATCGCGGGGACGTCGGCCGGTGGCATCAACGGGGCGTTGCTGGCGTATGCCCAGGCCTACGGGGCCGATCTGCGCCCGCTCGGCGAGTTGTGGGCCGAGCTGGGCTCGTTCGACGCGCTGCTGCGCGACCCGCGTGAGCCGCACCCGGCGTCCCTGCTGCGCGGCGATGACTGTTTCCTGCCCCAGCTGGTCAGTGCCTTCGAACGCATCGTGCCCGCGGGCGAACGATCCCAGCGGTATGTGCCGGCGAGCGAGCGGCCGATCGACCTGATCATCAACACGACGCTGATGCGCGGCCAGCCGAAACAGCGCGTCGACGACTTCGGGACGGAGATCATCGAATCGGCCCATACCGGAGCGCTGCGATTCACCCGCGCTGCGGACGTGTCACCCGGACTTGACCCCTTCTGGGACGCGAGGATTACCCACCGGCTGGCGCTGGCGAGCCGGAGCACCGCGTCGTTTCCGGTCGCCTTCGAACCGAGTTTCATCCCGGTGGGGGAAGCGGGGAGGGATTCCTACCATCCGGACATGGGCGCCGGCGCGGGCCTGCCGGCGGTGGCGCAGTTCGACCGGAGCCGGTACGTCATGGACGGCGGAGTGCTGCTGAACCAGCCGGTGAAACCGGCGCTCGCCGCGATCTACGCCCAGCCGGCGGAGCAACAGGTACGGCGGCTCCTGGTGCATGTGAACCCCGACCCGAGCAGTCCCGCCCCGGCCGAGGTCGCCGGTCTCGGCGACGTCTACAGCCTCGGCAGCGACACCGACGACCGGCCGCCGACGCCGGCCGCGGTGCTGCGGACGCTGGCCACGTTGCCCTACGCGCAGTCGGTCGACGCCGAGCTCACCGAGATCCAGGCGACGAACGGCCGGGTCCGCCGTTACCGCCCTGACCGCGCGAGGATCGTCCACCACCTCAACGAGAAGCTCGCCGAGAAGCTGATGGACGGCTACCGGAGCACGCGCTCGTACCAGGAGGCCGATCGCATCGGTGCGCTGCTGGCGGCGGCCGCCCCGCGGCCCCGGATCTGGTGGAGCCGTCCCGAGCTCGCAGCGGTGCTACGGGACGTCGGCACGCGCGCCGGCGGCGTCTCCTACATACCGCCGGACGACCATCTGCCAGCCGCTGACGCCGACCCCGCGCTCTGGGCCTGGGGGGTCGAGCCGGTTGAGCGCGTCGGCGCCCTCGCGGTCGACGTCTTCAAGCGCGCCATGTGGCTCGCCGATCCGACCGACCCCGCCGAGGTGACTACCCGCCGGCGGCTGCGCGGGCACCGCCGGCGCCTCCACGAGGCGCTGGCCGAGCTTCGTGAATGCCGCCGCGACGACGAGGTGTTCTGGCGGAGCTGGGCCACCCGGCCGCCGGCTTCCCCGGCGCGGGGCTCGGACGCGACGGAGCGTCAGGAGTGCCTTCGCTCCTGGGTTCAGGCCGCGCTGTCACGCTGGCCGCTGCCGCCGGGGGCCAAGGAGGCCCCGGCCGCCTCCCTGCCTGACCGGCTGGGCGCCGTCGCGGAGCGGATCGCGCGCGTCCTGGCCGAGGCGGGCGGCGACCTGCGGCATGTCTCCGCGCGCGCCCGGCCAGGCGGTCCGCCGGCCGGCCCGCCCGGCGTTCGGCACGCGGCCGGTCCTCCCGACGCGGCTGGCGACTCCGATGCGGCGGACGAGGCCGAGTTGCTGCACAACCTGGTCGAGGCGTTGTTTCCCGACGGCGCGCAGCCGTCCCCGGCGTCGTTGCTGCGCAGGCTGCTGGCGGTAGAGGTGTGCCAGATCGCGATCTCCGGCGCGCCGCCCGAGGTGGAGCAGGAGGTGCTGCTCCAGCAGATCAGCGGGTTCACCCCCAACTCGTTCGGCGGGCCCACCACCCCGGCCAAGATCGCCGGAACGGAACTGTTCTGGTTCGGCGGGTTCGCCAGCAGATCCTGGCGGGTCAACGACTGGATCTGGGGCCGGCTGGACGGCGCCACGCGCATGGTCCAGGCCGTCCTCGACCCGGGCCGGCTGCGCCAGCTCGGCCTGTCGGCCAAGGACACTCACGACCAGCTGCGCCGGCTCGCCGTCGGGGGCAGCTATCAGACCCGGTTGGGCGAGCACTTCGACGCGCAGAGCGAGGCGATCCTCGCGGAGCTGTCCTTCCTCGACGATCCGGAGGCAGGAGCAGAGCCCCTCGTGGCCACTGCGCTCGCGGTCGCCCGGCGGCTGCACGCCGACATCCTCACCGAGGAGCTGCCCCGCCTCGCCGTCGCGATCGAGGAGGATCGGAAGGAAGGCGGCCTTCCCACCGCGGGGGCACGTTTCCTGCGGCTGTGGACGGCCACGCCCGACCCCGGTCTGGACGAGCTCTTCGCCATGTTCGCCGACGCCGAGATCGCCACGGAGTCCTTCGCCGAGGCGGTCTCGGCGGGGCTCCTCTGGAGATCGGCTGCCGTCGCCACACGGTTTGCCGCGAGCCTGTTCGCCCCGGTCCCGCCGGCCTACACCCCGATGCTGCAGACACTGGAACTGGCCTTCGACGTCGTCCGGAAGGAGGCCGGTAGCGTGCTGATGCTGCCCGCCGCGGTGATGAGATGGGCCGGCCGGCAGACCACCGCGAGGATCCGGGAAAGTATCGGCGGATGACCCGGGAATGAGGGGACCGCCCATGTGGGCGTACCCGACATGGCCAGCGCATCAGGGACGAGACGGCGACGGGACGCCGCCGCCACCGCCAGCCGCGTCCGTGGCACGCTGAACCGATGAGATCTCCGCTTCGCCAATGGGTGCGGCGGCGGGCGAAGGCGCCTCGCCCCGTGTTGCCGGTTCCGCCGACGGTTCCCTGGCGCGGCCCCGTGGTCTTCCACTGCCCGGGGTGTCGGCACGCGGCGTCAGACGCTCCCGGATGCCCGTCGTGCGGACCTGGTGTCACGGTGCAGGACGGCCACCACCGTGGCCGGCGTCCGCGGACACGCTGACGCCCCGGGACCGTGAGATGCACGGCGTTCCCGGGGCGCCACCGCGGGGGCTACTTCTCGATCCACAGCTCCTCGGGCAGCAGGGAGCCGGCGCCGTACTGCCTGAGGCCGTTGACGTTCTTGGCCGCGATCGCGCCGGGGGCCGATCGCATGAGGAAGATGACCGGCGTCATCGCTGTCAGTCGCGCCTGTACCTTGTCGTAGGCCGCCTTACGATCGGCCACCGAGGTCGCGGTCCGGCCGGCCAGCAGGGCCGCATCCAGTTCCGGGTCCGCGAGACCGGACATGTTGGCCGGTGAGTTCCCGGTGAAGTTCGCCAGCAGCCGCGGCTCGGGGTCCTGGAAGGCCGCCGACGAGATGACCATGTCGAAGTCGTGGGTCGAGCGCAGCGCGGCGCCCTTCGCGAAATCGATGATCGCGACCTCGGCCTTGACGTTCTTGAAGCTGCTGAGCTGGGCCTGGACGTTCTCCGCGATCGCCTTGTTCTCACTGGTCGGATAGCTGGAGAAGGTGAACGACACCGGCTTTCCCTCGGCCGCCAGCTCGTCGAAGAGCTGCTGTGCCTTCGCCCGGTCGGTGGACCTCAGCTGCGTCTTCGAGTAGAAGGGTGAGGCATCGGTGAACAGCGTCTCCGCGACACTGCCCTTCCCGTTGTAGGCGGCCAGGTTCAGCGCGTCGATGTCCAGCGCCGCGGACACGGCCTGCCGCGCCCGAATGTCGTCGAACGGGGCTCGGCGCGTGTTGAGCGCCAGGAAGTTGCCACCGCTGAGCGGCAGCAGGTCGGACGGGAGGCCAGCGGCCTCGGCTTTCCCGAGGTTGATCCAGTTTGTTTCGATGGAAACATCAGCGCCGCCGCTGGTCAGAGTGTTGTAACGCTGGTTGGAGTCGAGCACCGTGCGCAGCGTGATCCCGTCGAGATAGGGCTTGGGCGCGTCCCAGTAGCGTGGGTTCTTCGTGAGCTTGATCTCGGCCTGACGGGTCCAGCTCTGCAGGGTGAAGGGTCCCGCGCCGATCGGCTTCTCGTCGAAGGACTGCTTGCCCTTCTGCAGGGCTGCCGGCGAGGCCACCCAGTTCAGAACCGTGCCGACAACCGCCTGCGCGAACGCCGCGATGGGCGTGGTCATCGTGACCTTCATCGTGCGGTCGTCGATCACTTCGGTCGAGGCGACCATTGCCGCTTCCGGCAGGCTCGACGACGCGGTGGCCGGGTCCTTGATGCGGTCCCAGTTGAACTTCACAGCCGCGGCGTTGAGGGGCGTACCGTCGGAGAAGACCAGGTCAGGGCGCAGCTTCAGCTCGAAGGTGGCGCCGCCGTCGGTCGTGGTGAAGGACTCGGCCATCGAGTAGCCGACCTTGCTGGTCTCGTCCGTGGTCAGCAACGTGCCGTACAGGGCGTTGCCCAGCACCGCCGTGATCGCCGCCTGGTTGGCCAGCGACGCCGGGTCCAGGCTGGTCGGGTCACTCGTCATGATGATTCGCGCGATGCCACCCGAAACGGGTTTGCTGGAGGCATCGCTGGCCGGGCTGGCCGTGTCGGAATCACCGCCCCCGCAGGCTCCCAGGACAAGGGTAGCGACGCAGACCACGGCCGCGCCGAGTAATCGCTTCTTACGCGCCATCAGTGACCTCTCGTTATGTACGTGGCGGAATCTGGGAATCGATCGGTCAACGCCCTTCAGGGCGCGCCGGGACGACGGATCAGTCGACCGGAGAGGGTCCGGGCGGCCACGGAGAAGGCAGTGCTTCGCAGGCGGGCGACCCGCCATCACGACGCATTCCGTCAAGTTCCGTCGAGCCGGAAAGTCAGGCTCTCCGTGCGCACGGAGAGCCATCGACCGGTCTGTACGAGTTATTTAGCGGGGCTTACTTCCGTGAACCGGGTGGGCCGTGGCTCATGCCGGGCCTCGGCCATGGTGACTTTGGAACACCGCCGAGGGTGAGGTACTCGCCGGTAACCGCACCCGCATATCGGGAACCAACTCGCCCCGTCGCGGCGCCCCCGGCTATACCAGAATCCACCTCGTCCTCCCCAGGGCGCCGGCTAAGTGTCGGTAGGATGCCACCAATATCTGTGTTTCGGCAATACCCGGCGACGACAGAAACGGGCCGGCCTGACCACGGCGTCCTCCAGGCCACCTGGGCCGGAGCCCCTGCGGCGACAGGCGACAGGGGGCGCGAGTCGATCCTGTGTGGCCGACCCGGACACCGCCCGACGGCGGTTGCACAGTACACGGACCTCCGAACAATTGGACATACCAGAACCAACGCGACACAACATGCGACCTCGAGATCGCCACAGTGTTCTCGTAGCTACCCTGGGCGCTCGACGGCTGATCGCGACACCCGCTAGCGTGCGAGGTCCGGGGAGGGGTAGAGCGGCGCCGGCTGTCGTCGGCGCTCCGGCCACGGAGGTAGTTCCGATGTCCCCCGCCCCAGGTTTCGTCTCGCCGGCTCGGCGTGCCCTGCTCGGCGTGGCGGCGGCGGCCGTCGTCGTCCTCGCCACCGGCTGCCAACCGGCGGTCGGCGGTGGTCCGCCGGAGCCCGACCCGGTCAGCACCGCGACCGCGGCGTCTGCGCCCGGTCCGTCGTCCACGCCCACCTCGGTGCCCACGGCCAGCTCAGCGCCCTCGGTCACCCCAGTGCCCTCGATCAGCCCCGCTCCTTCTGCCGGGCCGACGATCGGCGGCACCGCCGGGCCGGGTACCGGTGCCTCGACCGCGCCCACCGGTCCGTCGGCGCCGCCCGGCCGGCCTTCGGTGACAGGCGCGCCGGCGCCGGGCGCACCGGCAGGGCCGACAACCGTGCCGGTCACACCCGGCCGGATCCAGCCGGGTGTGGTCCGCACCGGTCCGGCGACGCACTACGGCGCGGACGGCGGCGGCAACTGCATGTTCGACCGGCTGACCGACCCGGCCATGCCGGTAGTGGCGATGAACGAGCTCGACTACGAGACGGCCCGCGCCTGCGGCGCGTACATCGAGGTCACCGGACCCGGTGGCACCACGGTCGTGAAGGTCACCGACCGGTGCCCGGAGTGCGGTCCTGGTCATCTCGACCTGAGCCAGCAGGCCTTCGCCCGGATCGCCGGCGGCGTACCCGGGCTGGTCGACGTCACCTGGCGGCTGGTGAGCCCGGCTGACATCGGATCCGTCCAGTTCCGGGTCAAGGAGGGGTCGTCGGCCTACTGGCTGGCCATTCAGGTCCGTAACCACCGCAATCCGGTCGTCTCGCTCGAGGTTCGGGTGAACGGCGCCTGGACGGCGCTGCCGCGGGAGATGTGGAACTACTTCGTGGCACCGCAGGGTCTCGGCCCGGGGCCGTTCACCGTGCGGATCACCGACGTTTACGGCGAGCAGCTTGTCGAGACCGTGAACCTGGCACCCGCCTCGGTGCAGACGACGGGCAGCCAGTTCGCCCGGCGCTGACCAACCGCCGCCGGAACCGTGGCGCGGCGGGCGGGGGGCCGCCGCGCCACGGCAGGCCGGCGGACGGACAGGCGAACAGCTCGGCGGGCAGGCGGGCGTCGGTCGGCTGGTGGCCGGCGCATGGTCCGTCGCTGGCCCGCGGGGGCTGGAAGCGCCGGATGTGGCCCGCCGTTGTGACCATCTGTCAGCGCGATTGCTAGTGATTACAGCTCAGCATCGGCCGACATCAATAAGCAGATACGGCTAGTACACCGCCGGGGACCATTACCCAGCGTGCACCGAAAACTGCACTGAGGATTTGACGGGTACGAATCGTAGACACCCGGAAATTTCTGGATATATGCCGACGGCTACTGGCAAAAACGGGCCGGGCAGGGGACGTCCGCCGGATCACCTCCGTGACACCGCGTGATCGGTAGGACAATTTCGAGGGACCAGGGAGGACAATCACCAGGGACCAGATTCGATTGGTTCCGTGGAGTGCTTGCCATCGGGACGATCGATACGAAAGGCTTCCACTGCGCGCCGCACCGCGGCGGAAACTGCATCGCGGGCTGAAAACGGTCCCGGGCGCGCCGGGTTTCACACCTGGGGATGATCACCGAAGTATTCATCGTACGCGCAGCTTCACAACAAAGACCGATCGCGCCTCCGGGCGCGCCGCCACAAGCCTTCGCGTTCTTTCGATGTTCCGCCTGCACTTCGTCATGTAGTTCTGCCTGCAATTCTGTCCGTGGCGCCGGTCCGCGCCGGGATCGATCCGGCCTCGACCGAGCGCCGGGATCTCAGTAAAGGACGCCGACCGCGCACGTCGCGGTTCCCGGGGGGATTCACCGTGCTGAGGAGCTCCCCCGCGCGCGCCGGTGTCGGAGTCCCGCCCTCGTCCCCTGAATGACCAGAGTCCCCTGAATGACCAGAGATAGGTGGCTAGTATGACCACGCCCGCGCAGGCCAGCTCCGACGTCCAGGACGGTGCCGCCGGCCAGCCGCTGTCGAGCCTTGGTACGGCCGCGGCGCGCAACCTCGCGACGACGACGAAGTCCGTCCCCCAGATGCAGGGGATCTCGTCCCGTTGGCTGCTGCGTGTCCTCCCCTGGGTGCAGGCCGCCGGCGGCGTGTACCGGGTCAACCGGCGGCTGAGCTACGTCGTCGGGGACGGCCTCATCACCGTCGTCAACACCGGTTCGGACGTGCGGGTCGTCCCGGCGGAGCTCCGTGAGCTGCCGGTGCTGCGCGGCTTCGAGGGTGACGTGCTCGACGCGCTCGCCGAGCGGTTCACCCAGCGCGAGTTCGCCGCCGGCGACACGCTGGTGACCGCCGGTGACGCCGCCGACGAGCTGTTCGTCATCGCCCACGGCAAGGTGGACAAGGTCGCGCCGGGGCACTACGACGACCCGCGATCGCTCGGGATTCTCGCCGACGGCGCGTACTTCGGCGACGACGTGCTCGTCGAGGACTCCGTCACCTGGGAGTTCTCGGTGCGCGCAGTGACCAGCACGACGGCCCTGGTGCTGCCGCGCCAGCGGTTCGCCGAGCTTCTCGACCAGTCGCCGGAGCTGCGCCAGCACGTGGACGACTACCTTGCCCGCCCGCGCCCGCCGCGCAACCGGGCCGGCGAGGCGGAGATCGCGATCTCGTCCGGGCACTCCGGCGAGCCCGCCCTGCCCGGGACGTTCGTCGACTACGAGCTGGCGCCGCGGGAGTACGAGCTCAGCGTCGCCCAGACGGTGCTGCGGGTCCACACCCGGGTCGCCGACCTCTACAACGAGCCGATGAACCAGATCGAGCAGCAGTTGCGGCTCACCGTCGAGGCGCTGCGCGAGCGGCAGGAGAACGAGCTGGTCAACAACCGGGACTTCGGCCTGCTGAACAACGCCGACTTCCGCCAGCGCATCCACACCCGTGACGGGGCCCCCACCCCGGACGACCTGGACGAGCTGCTGAGCCGCCGGCGCAGCACGCACGTCCTGCTCGCCCACCCGCGGGCGATCGCCGCGTTCGGGCGGGAGTGCACCCGCCGCGGGATCTACCCGGCCACCGCGCTGTTCCACGACCAGCACGTGCCGGCCTGGCGCGGGGTTCCGCTGCTGCCCGTGAACAAGATCCCGGTCAGTGCCGCCGGGACGACGTCGATCATCGCCATGCGGACCGGCGAGGAGAACCAGGGCGTGATCGGCCTGCACCACGTCGGGCTGCCCGACGAGCTGGAGCCCGGCCTGTCCGTGCGGTTCATGGGCATCAGCGAGCAGGCCATCATCTCCTACCTGGTGACCACCTACTTCTCCGCGGCCGTCCTCGTGCCGGATGCGCTCGGTGTCCTCGAGAACGTCGAGATCGGGCATTAGAAAGCGGCGTCACTCCCTCGGGACACCGGAAATCTCTGGCAGAGGAAGGTTCTGACCGGCGCATGCAGCCTTTCACGCTCCCGGAGTTCTACCTGCCCTATCCACCCCGGCTGAATCCGAACCTGGAGCACGCCCGCGTGCACAGCCGGGCGTGGGCCGGGGAGATGGAGATGATCGACGTACCGCAGGACGGTGTGGCGATCTGGAGCGGGCAGGACTTCGACTCCCACGACTACGCGCTGCTGTGCGCGTACACCCATCCGGACGCGGACGAGGCGCGGCTGGATCTCATCACGGACTGGTACGTCTGGGTTTTCTACTTCGACGACCACTTCCTCGAGGTCTACAAGCGCGGCCGGGACGTCGCCGGGGCCCGCCGGTATCTCGACCGGCTGCGCCTGTTCATGCCGGTCGAGGGCGCAGTCACCGCGGAGCCGGCCAACCCGGTCGAGCGTGGCCTCGCCGACCTGTGGTCCCGCACCGTCCCGGACCGCACGCCGGCCTGGCGGCGGCGGTTCGCGACGAGCACCCGTCATCTGTTGGACGAGTCCCTGTGGGAGCTGGCCAACATCGACGAGAACCGGCTGGCCAACCCGGTCGAGTACATCGAGATGCGGCGCAAGGTCGGCGGCGCGCCCTGGTCGGCGAACCTGGTCGAGCACGCCGCGGACGCCGAGGTGCCCGACGCGATCGCCGCGACCCGGCCGGCGCAGGTGCTGCGGGACACCTTCTCCGACGCCGTCCACCTGCGTAACGACCTGTTCTCCTACCAGCGGGAGGTGCAGGAGGAGGGCGAGCTCAGCAACGGCGTCCTGGTGCTCGAGCGGTTCCTCGGGTGTCCGACCCAGCAGGCGGCCGACGCCGTGAACGACCTGCTGACCTCGCGGCTGCACCAGTTCGAGCACACCGCGGTGACCGAGCTGCCGCCGGTGCTCGACGAGCACGGCGTCACCCCGACCGCCCGGCGGGACGTCCTGGCGTACGTCAAGGGGCTGCAGGACTGGCAGGCCGGCGGCCATGAATGGCACATGCGGTCCAGCCGCTACATGAACGCGGAGTCCGGGGCGACCGGGCCCGTTCCCGGCAACCTTCCCGGGGATGCCACCGGGCTCGGCACGTCGGCGGTGCGTATCGCGGCGTCGCTGCTGGCCACCGCGCCCGCCCGGATGCGCGCTTTCACCCACGTCCCGCACCAGGTCGTGGGGCCGGTGAAGCTCCCTGCCTTCTACATGCCGTTCACGACCGGTGAGAGCCGGCATCTGGCGGCAGCCCGTCACAACATCGTCGAATGGTCGGCGGCGGTCGGGCTTCTCGACCCGGTACCCGGCATCTGGGACGAGCACAAGCTCCGGGCGGCCGACTTCGCGCTGTGCTCCGCGGCCATCCATCCGGACGCGACAGCCGCGGAGCTGGACCTGACGACGGGATGGCTCACCTGGGGGACCTACGCCGACGACCTCTACCCGGTCCTGTACGGACGGACCCGCGACCTGGCCGGCGCGCGGGCCTGCACCGAGCGGCTGAAGGAGCTCATGCCGGTGGAGCCCGGCCCGCTGCCCGTCCCGGTCGGCGGGCTGGAGCGCGGCCTCGCCGACCTGTGGCCGCGCACCACCCGGGACATGACGCCCGACTCCCGGCGCACGTTCCGCCGGACGGTCTGCATCATGCTCGACAGCTGGCTGTGGGAGCTGGCGAACCAGGCGCAGAACCGGATCCCCGACCCGGTCGACTACATCGAGATGCGGCGCCGGACCTTCGGTTCCGAACTGACGATGAGCCTCTCCCGGCTCGGGCACGGGCGGGTCGTCCCGGCCGAGATCTACCGCGCACGGCCGGTCAGGGCGCTCGAGAACTCGGCCGCCGACTACTCCTGCCTGCTCAACGACATCTTCTCGTACCAGAAGGAGATCCAGTTCGAGGGCGAGATCCACAACGGTGTCCTCGTGGTCCAGAACTTCCTCGGCTGCGGCGCCGAACGCGCGATCGGCGTGGTCAACGATCTGATGACCGCGCGGCTGCGCGAGTTCGAGCACGTCGTCGACGTCGAGCTGCCCGCCCTCTTCGACACCTACGAGCTGACGGAGGAGGCACGGGACGTCCTGCGGGGGTACGTGGGCGAGCTGAAGAGCTGGCTGGCCGGGGTGCTCCGCTGGCACCAGGGGACGCGGCGTTACGACGAGGCGGAGCTGCGCCACCACCCGGCGGCCGGGGTGCGGCCCTTCGGGGGGCCGGTCGGTCTCGGCACGTCGGCGGCCGACATCCGACGGACGATATCGAGAAAATCGGGGCAACCGACCGCCTTGACCGGCTCCTGAAGGCGGACGTCACACCGCCGGCCGCTGGACCGGCGGCCGGCGGTGCACGGGGGACGGGCTGTCGAGCTGGCCGGCAGGATGGGCTGGCCGGCGGCGTGGGTCAGGCCGACGGGGCCGGGACGGCCCGCAGGCGGTCGGCCATGATCAGCGGGGTGACGCCCGTGACGCCGCCGTCGACGGGGAGGACCACCCCGGTGATCCAGCGGGCGGCGTCGCTGGCCAGGAAGGCGGCGGCGTGGGCGACGTCCCAGCCGGTGCCCTCCGTCCCGAGCATCGTGGACTCGGCGGCAAGCCGCTGCCGGTACTCGGTCTCGGGGGTCTCCCCGAGGACGGAGTACATCAGCGGGGTGGTGATGTGGCCCGGGGCGACCGCGTTGACCCGGATGCCCTGGCGGCCGTGCGAGTACGCCATGTCGACGGTGAGCCCGTGCATCCCGCTCTTGGCCGCCGAGTAGCCGGCGTTGCCGGTTCCGCGGAACCCCGCGATCGACCCGATGTTCACGATCGACCCCCCGCCCTGCGCCGCCATCACCGGGACGGCGTGCTTCGAGACGAGGAAGGCCGTGCGGAGGCTGAGGGCCAGCGACCTGTCCCAGTCCGCCTCGGACGTGTCGGCGACCGTCCCGGCGATCGCCACGCCGATGTTGTTGACGAGGATGTCCACCGAGCCGAAGCGGTCGGCCGCCGCGCGCACCGCCCCTTCGGCGTCGGTGGAGCTGGTCATGTCACCGGCGAAGACAGCCGCGGTGCCGCCGTCCTTCTCGATGACCTCGAGGGTCTCGGCGGCCCGCTCGGGGTGGATGTCGACAAGCAGGACGCTCGCGCCGGCCTGGGCCAGGACGATCGCCGTCGCCTTCCCGGTCCCGACACCGGGCCCGGGAGTGGACCCGGCGCCCGTGACGATCGCGGCCTTGCCGTCGAGGCGGCCCGGGAATGTCATGGCGCGTTTCTCCTATGTCCACGACGGGTGTGACGCCGTCGATCGTCCTGGCTGGTCGGACTACGAGGCGGTGGTGAGCTCCTTGCCCGTCCCGAACTCGTAGAACTTGCCCGTCCAGTCCACCTTGCCGTCCTTCACGTGCACCGTGGTGTACGCCGGGTTGTAGATGGCGGCGTAGGGCAGCGAGCTGGGCTTCGAGAAATCGATGGCCGGGGTCAGGCCGCCGGTTTCCACATCGGACATCTTCTGGATCCCGGCGAGGACCGACGCTCTGTCCACCGTCGGCAGCGTAGCCGCCAACTGAGCGAAGATCTTGATGCCGAGCCAGCTGTTCATGCTCAGCTCGTCGATCTTGCCATCGGGCTCGTACGCCTTCATGTCCTCGTTGAACTGCTTCCCATACGGAGTGGAAGTGTCCCAGGCCGGCGGGAGAACGAGACCGACCGTGAGCGGGCCACCGGCGCCCATCTCCTCGATCTGGCTCTTCTCGAACGCGCTGCCGGCGAAGGCGACCGTCCCCTCATAGCCCGTCGACCGCAGTGCCTTGACAGCAACGCTGGTCTGCGCCGCGAAGGTCAACCACACTACCGCGTCGGGGTCGCCCTGCGTGACCTGCTGGGCCGGCGCGCTGAGGTCAGCCGTGGAGGGCGCGAGCTGGACATTGTTCACGACCTCGATACCGGCCTCGGTGAAGACGTCACCGACGGTCTTGCGGATGACGTCCGCGGTCGGGATGTCGAGGGTGACGAGCCCGATACGCTTGGCACCGCTGGAGACCACATCCCGTGCCAAGCCGTGGAACCCGACGACGACAGCGCCGTTGACATTGAACGCGAGCGGGTTGGTGAGGTCGAATTTCGACACCGGGTACTGGCCGATGAGCGGCATCTTGGCCGCCTCGATCTGCGCCTTCGATGCGTCGTGGTAGTTGTCCGACGCGCCCGCGATCGCGACGATGCTGTCATCGCCGAGAATCTCACGGAAGCAGTTGGCCGAGTCGGTCCCGTTCTGGTGGTTGTCACAGAGCTTCAATTCAAGCGGCCGACCGTCGATCCCACCGGCCTCGTTGACTCCCCGTACCGCCGCCCTGGCCCCCGCCGCGTACTCGGGGTTACTGCTCACCCCACCGCTCATACCCGCGATCGAGGCGATTCTGATCGGCTCACCGGTCAGTCCACTCGCTAAATCAGCGGACCCGCCGTCATCACTACCCCCACTGCCGCACGCGGCAAGTGCCATCGCGAGCGACAGCATCACCGCTAGCATTCTTGCAATTTTTTTCAGCATTACCAGCCCCCAGCTTTCAATTGATAAACCAGAACGACAGCAGGACGGGATGAACAGTCTGACGACCAGCGATCAGATATCAGCGCGTGATCGGGCCACCTCACGGGCCGGGCGTTCCCAGGAGCCCCGACGCCGGACGCGCAGCGCTGTTTTCAGGAGAGGTCGCCGTTGTCAGGAGAGGTAGAGCGCCGCGAGGCCGTCGAGATCGTCAAGCCACCTCTGCGCTGGACCCTCGTCCACGATTTCGCCGCGCCGCATGACGTAGGCCCGGTCGGCGCGGCTCAGCACCGATCTCGCGTTCTGTTCCACGACGAGCACGCCGACGCCGCGGTCGGCGGTCGCCCGCACGGTGTCGAGCAGGCGTTCACGTACCAGCGGGGCGAGGCCGAGCGACAGCTCGTCGATGAGCAGCAGTCGCGGGTCCCGGGCGAGCGCGAGGGTCAGGGCCAGCATCTGCTGCTCACCGCCCGACAGCAGGGCCGCGCGGTGACCGATGCGCCGGTCGAGGGACGGGAACAGCTCCTGGTGGCCGCTTTTGCCGCGGACGAGACGAAGCGACTGCCGAACGGTCAAACCGGGGAAGATATGCCGCTCTTCGCCCATAAAGGACACGCCCTGGCGACAGCGCTTGTACACCGGAACCCGGTTACAAGGAGCACCGAACAGGAAAACGTCGCCGCCCGTAGGGCGCCGGTACCCGGCGAGCGTCCGCAGCAGCGTGGTTTTCCCGGCACCGTTCGGCCCGAGCAGGGCGACGACCTCACCCGGCCGCACCTTGATGTCGATGTCCCGCAACACCGGAACCCGCCCATAGCCGGCGGCCAGCCCGCGCGCCTCGATCGCGGCCGGCGGGCCGGCACCCGTCGAGGCGGCGGCCGTCGACTTCACCGGGCCGCCGCCCGGGATCGCCGACGAGGCAATCTGATCCGCTTCGGCCATCCGTAATCCTCCGTACCCTGAGGGTGAGCGTCGCCTGCCGCTACCGAAAGACTGCGGAACGCAACTTCACCATCAGACGATTCCGCCGCACACCCTTGCGAGTGAGCGCTCACGAGCTTACGCTCTTGCGCAAGGGTCCGCAATAGCCCTCGTCGGGACGGGCGGGGCGATTACGCGACACGAATCGCGTCGCTACTAATTCAGGCATTAGCCAAGGGGGTTCCATGGATCTGCGGGCCGTCTTACAGTTCGCGTTGTTAGGGCTCGGTGTCGGCGGTGTCTACGCCGTAAGCGCGGTCGGCATCGTGGCGATCCACCGTGGGTCACGGACAATCAACTTCGCGCACGGCGGCATCGCGCTGTGGGGCGCGCTGGTGTTCTACTGGCTGCGCGACGACCAGGGGATGGCGGCCGGTCTGGCCGCGGTGCTGACGCTGCTGAGCGCCGCCGTCTTCGGTGCCGCCGTCTACCTGCTGGTCATCAGGATCATCCGGCACCGCACCCAGCTCTCGCGAATGGTGGCGACCCTGGGAATCCTTGGCACCCTGATCGGTCTGGCGCACTCGGTGTTCGGGAGCGCCCAGCGGGTGCCCGACACATCCTTACCGTCCTCGGGCGTGGACGTGTTCGGCCAGACGATCCCCTCCGAGCGAATCATCATCTTCGCGCTCGCGGTCGTGGTCGTGGTGGCCCTGTCAGCCTGGTCGGCGTGGGCGCGGCTGCCGCTGATGACGAGGGCGATGGCGGAGCACGAGTCCGCCGCCCAGGCCCTCGGCGCCTCGCCGCACATGCTCGGAAGCCTGAACTGGGCTCTCGGATCCGTGCTGGCCGCCGCCTCCGGCATCCTCGTCGCCCCCATCGTGGGGCAGTTCGACACCGCGATGATGACGGTGATGGCCTTCGCGCTGGCCGCCGCCCTGCTCGGCCGGTTCGACAGCTACCTGCTCGCGCTGGCCGGCGGCATCGCCCTCGGTGTCGGCGAGAGCGTGGTCACCCACCTGGTGGCCGAGCACGTCCCGAGCCGCTTCCAGCTCGGCTGGCCGCAGACGGTTCCCTTCGTGGCCGTGATGGCCATCCTCACCCTGCGCCGGGACAGGGCGAGCAACCGGCTGCCGGCCGTCCCCGCCGCACCCGTCGCCGCGGGACTGTTCCGGCCCATCCCGGTCGGCCTCGCGCTGGTCGGGATAGTCGTCGTCCTGCTCGTCGGTGACGCCCAGTGGCGCGACGCCGCGATCCTGTCGATCGTCTTCGGCATCCTGGTGCTGTCGCTGGTGGTCCTCATCGGGTACGCCAACCAGATCAGCCTGGCGCAGATGACCGTGGCCGGGCTCGGCGCCTACGCCGCCGTGCGGCTCGATCTCGACTACTCGCTGCCGTTCGTGCTGGCGCCGGTGGCCGGTGCGGCCGTCGGCGCGATCGCCGGGCTGCTCGTCGGCCTGCCCGCGCTACGGGTGCGGGGCATCAACCTCGGCATCCTCACCATGGGAATGGCCGTCGCCGTCTCCGGGGTCCTCTTCGAGAGCACCCACTACACCGGCGGCATCACCGGCTCCCAGCCGCATCTGCCGACGGTGTTCGGCCTGGACGTCGATGCCGCCCGGTATCCCGACAGGTACGGGTTCGTCGCCCTGTTCTGGCTGGTGGTCGCCGGTGTGGTGGTGGCCGTCGTGCGGCGGTCCAGGCTGGGGCGCCGGCTGCTCGTGGTGCGGACGAACGAGCGGGCCGCCGCGTCGGTCGGCATCAACATCGCGCGGGCGAAGCTGTCCGCGTTCGTGATCTCGTCGTCCCTGGCGGGCGCGGCGGGCGTGCTGCTGGGCTTCCGCAGCTCCTCGGTCACCTTCACCCAGTTCTCCTTCATGGAGTCGATCAACCTGGTCAGCCTCGCCGTGATCGCCGGGGTCACGTCGATCACAGGCGGTCTGCTCGGCGGGGTGTTGGCCTTCGGTGGCCTCGTCTACCTGCTGATCTCCCAGCTCCACATCGGCTTCGTCGCGGAGAACTACGCCACCATCTTCGGCGCCGCGCTGGTCCTGACCGTTCTCGTGCACGAGAACGGCGTCGCGTGGCACAAGCGGTTCCAGAACGACCCGGCCCCGCTCCCGCAGGGGACCCAGCCCGCGCGGGAGGGCGGCGCGCTGGTCGCGGACGACGTGACCGTGCGGTTCGGCGGAGTGACCGCGGTGTCCGCCGCCACGCTGCGCGCGCTGCCCGGGATCGTCACCGGGCTGGTCGGCCCCAACGGGGCAGGCAAGACCACCCTGCTCGACGCGATCGGCGGCTTCGCACCGACGACCAGCGGGAGCGTGCACCTCGGCGAGAGATCACTCAACGGCGACGGGCCGGACGTCCGCGCCCGCTCCGGGCTGGGCCGGGTCTTCCAGGCGGGTGAGCTGTTCGAGGACCTGACGGTCGCGCAGAACCTGCGCGTCGCGGCGGAGAACGCCGGCCACACCGACGGACGGCTGCCCGCCCCGGCTCACACGGCGGTCGAGCGCTTCCGGCTGGCCGAGGACCTCCCCCGGCTGCCCACCGAGCTGCCGATGGCCAGGCGGCGGCTGGTGGGCATCGTCCGCGCGCTGGCCGCCAACCCCGCCGTCCTGCTGCTGGACGAGCCCGGCGCCGGCCTGTCGATGACGGAGATCGGCGAGCTCTCCGCGAACCTGCGCGATCTCGCGCACGAGGAGGGCCTCGCCGTCCTGGTGGTGGACCACGACATGGCGCTGGTGATGTCCGCCTGCGACCGCATCGTCGTCCTGCACCAGGGGCAGGTCCTCGCCGACGGGACGCCGGAGGAGGTCCGGGCCGATCCCGCTGTCCGGGAGGCCTACCTCGGCGAGGCCACGGAAGCCGTCGTGGCCGCGCCGGACGCTGTGCTGAGTGAGGCTGCGATGCCGGACTGAACTGATCCGACGCGGGTTACGCCGGCCGGCTGCCCGCGGTCGGCGTCACCCGGCGGGGAAGGCTCTCGGGGGCACGTCGGTGGTCGAGGCGGTGCCGCCGATGACGCCGTACAGCGTGAGCGTGTAGGTCGTGTACTCGATCGAGCCGGGCCGGTTCGTCGTGCTGAAGGTGACCGGCTGGTCGAACCGGCTGAAGGCGCAGTCGCGGGTGAAGCGGTGGTTGGCGTCGTCCCAGTCCGTGCCCTCGGTGTAGAACACGTCGAACGTGCCGTTGGGAATCCCGTCCACCTTCGCCGAGGCGCCCGCCTGGACGTACACGTTGCGGATGACGTCGGCGCCCTGGAGGACCTTGACGACCGCGTCCGTGCCGCCGGACGCGGTGACGGTCAGTTCGCCGTAGCCGCCGCGCCGCCCGCCGGGGAGACTGCCGTTGGCCGGGCGGCGGGTCTGGTCCGGCGCGCCCGGCGGCAGGAACGACCCGGCCGTGTAGTGGTGCGCCGGATCCGCGGTGGCCAGCCCCAGCACGGCCAGCCGGAGCAGATGACCGCCGCCACCGCTGGCCGCCCGGGGCAGCCCGGAGCCACCGGTGCACAAATCCCGGTCGCGGGCGTCGCCCGCCAGGGAGGTGAGTTCGCTGGCCAGCGTGCCGAGCGCGTTCGACAGGCCGGTGTGCGCGGCCGCGACCGCCGCCGGGGGCCGGACGTCGTCGAGGCCGTCCGCCTGGATGGTCAGGTTCAGCGCGACGGCCGACAGCGCGGCCGCGAGATCCTCGGGGGTCTGGGCCGAACCGATGGCGCCGAACCCGGGGCCGAGCGCGGTGTCCAGATCCGTCAGAACCCGCTGGTAGGCCTCGGGCGTGGCCCTGGCCGGGGTCGGTGACGCGACCGGGGCGCGGGGCGGGGCGGCCGACCGCGTGACGAAGCTCCCCGTCTCGCTGCCGGCCGGGACCTGCGGGAAGAAATCTCCGCCACCGCCGCAGGCCGCAAGGCTGGTGACAAGGACGACGGGTACAGCCAGGGACAACATCAAGCGACGCTTCGGCGCCATGCCAGACCCCCGCGCCTCGGATGACCTTCGACACCGAAAGAATAAGATCTGTCGCATAGCGCATCATTTCCTGTCAGAAATGCGACATGTTCCTGCCACGCGCCATACCTGTCGATCTCACGCGACGGGGCTCCGCCGGTGCCGGGACGGGGAGCTGGACACGATGAACGACGCCTGGCCCCGTCGGTACGCGGACGAGGTTCTCGGCGGCGCGGCGGACGGCGAACGGCGCCGGCTCGCCGCCATGGCCGCGGTATGCGACCCGGTGACGACCCGTCTCCTCGACGAGCTCGGCGTCGCCGCCGGGTGGCGATGCCTCGAGGTGGGCGCCGGCGCGGGGTCGGTGGCGGCCTGGCTGGCCGACCGCGTCACCGCCGCCGGCCAGGTCACCGCGACCGACATCGACCTCAGCCACCTGGCCGGCCTCAGTGCGCCCGGCCTGTCCGTCCTGCGCCACTACGTGACCCGCGACCCGGCGCCGCCCGGCGCGCCGTTCGACCTCGTGCACGCCCGCTTCGTGCTCGAACACCTTCCCGAGCGCGAACAGGTCCTCGACCGGCTGGTGTCCTGGCTGCGGCCGGGCGGCACGATCGTCGTCGAGTCGATCGCGAGCTTCCCGGTGGCCTCCTCCCCCAACCCGACGTTCCGCCAGGCGATGACCGCCGTCGAACAGGTCCTCGCGCGGACGATCGGCATGGACTCGACGTGGGCGCGCGGGTTCCCCGGCCCGCTGCGCAGCCGGCACCTGGTCGACGTGGGCACCTCCAGCCACCTGCCGACCACCGGCGGGGCGAACGCGTCCGCGTACTGCTGGGCGCTCACCCTCAGCCGGCTCCGCCCGCGCATCCTCAGCCTCGGGCTGGCCACCGCCGACACCGTGGACCGCGCCCTCGACCTGCTCACCGACCCGGCCTTCTTCGACCTCTCCTTCGCGACAGCCATCGCCTGGGGCCGCGCACCGGAATAGCCCCCTGCGCCGCCGGCCCGGCCCGGGAGCCCGGCGGCCTCGCGGCGCGGCGGCGCGGCGCCCGGTCAGTCCTCCGGTGCCGTCATCGCCGGGTTTTCGCGGCGGCCTCGGCGATCGCGGCGATTGCCGCCACGACGTCGGCGGGAGTCGGGCTCGCGGCGATCTGCGCGGCGAGCGTGGCGGTGGCACGGCGCTCGGGCGCGTCACCGAGCAGATCGCGGACGGCCGCGGCGACGTCACCCGGCCGCCGTGCCTCGTTGTGGAACACCCGGGCGGCGCCGCGCTCGGCGAGCAGCTGCGCGTTGTGGAAGTGGTCCGCACCCTGCGGCAGCAGCACCTGGGGGACACCGTTCGCCAGCGCGCCGAGCACCGTGCCCGAGCCTCCGTGGTGGACGGCGACGTCCACCACGCCGAGCACGCGGCTCTGGGCCACGAACCGCTCGACCCGCACCCGCTCGGGCAGCGCGCCCAGGGCCGCCGGGTCGCCCTCCGGGCCGGCCGCGACGAGCACGTCGACGTCCAGCGCGGCGAGGTCGTCGACGACCGCCCGGATCACCTCGACGGCGCCGAACGAGACGGTGCCGAGCGTGACGTACACCCGGGGCCGCTCGGCGGGAGCGGTCAGCCACCCGGGCAGCGGCGCCCGCTCGTCGGCCCAGGCCGTGCTGCGGATCGACAGCACCGGCACACCGTCGGGGCCGGGCCCCTGGCGCAGGCCCGGCGGGAACGGCTCGAGGTAGGCGGCGATCACCTCGCCCGGCCCGGCCGGAGCAGCGCGCCCCGCCGCGGTCCAGCGGGTGCGGTGCGCCTCCAGCGCCGCGGGGAAGGTCACCTCACCGAAGGGGCTCCACTGCCCGATACCGAAGGCCACGGCGGGGATACCGGCGAGGTGCGCGGCCAGCACGGCTCCGACGTTGGCGCTCTCGGCGACGACCACGTCCGGCGGGTCCGCGGTGAGCAGGGGGGTGAACGCGTCCAGCACGCCCTGCGCCGTCACGTCGGCGAACATGGCGACGGGAAACTCGAACCCGGTCGCCTCCGGGTGCCGCCGGGCGGTCTCCCGCTCCACGTACTGCAACGTCCACCCGGCCGGGATGCCCTGGACGGTCGGCACGGGCAGCGCCCCGAGGAAGGGCTCGCCGGTGGCCAGGCGGACCCGGTGCCCCGCGTCCTGGCAGGCCACCACGAGGGGGATCAGCGGGTAGAGGTGCCCGTATGCCGGCAACGACGCGAAGAGGACGTCCACGCGGGTCAGTCTGGCACCGTAGGCAGCGTCATCCGGCCGCCGGAGACAACATCGTCCGGACGATCCCGTCCGCCGGGTCGACCCGGACGAGAGTCGAGCCGCGCAGAAGGACCACGTAGAGCGCGCCGGTGGGATCGGCGACCAGACCGGCGGGATCCTCCAGGTCGGCGCCGGTGGCCAGGGCGCCGTCCGGATCACCGTCCGTCCCGCCGGAACCGGCGACCGTCGTGATGATCCCGTCGGGGCCCACCCGGCGGACGTGGTTGGTGCCGTCGGAGATGTAGAGCGCCCCGTCGGCGCCGAGGGCCGTCGCCTGTGGGCTGCGCAGCGTCGCCTGCGCGGCCGGACCGCCGTCGCCGCCGTGGCCGGCCTTCCCCGGGGTCCCGGCGACGTGGCTGATCGTCCCGTCCGGGGCGATCTTCCGGACGGTGTGTGCCTGGAAGTCGGCGACGTAGAGCGTTCCGTCGGGGGCCACGGTGAGGCCGTTCGTGTCCGAGAGCAGTGCGTCCCGGGCCGGGCCGTCGTCGCCCGAGGTGCCCGGCCGGTCACGTCTGCCGGCCACGGTGGAGATCTTCCCGTCGGGCGTGACCCGCCGGATCCGCGGGCCGTCGCCGATGTAGACGCTCCCGTCGGGCGCCAGTGCCAGGCCCAGGGGGGTGATCGCGGCCTCCGCCGCCAGCCCGTCGTCGCCGGTGAAGCCCTCGTCGTCGGATCCGGTGCCCGCGACGACGAAGGCGCGCCCCTCGGGGGTGATGCGGTAGACCCGGCCGCCGAAGTTGTCCGCGACGTAGACCGTGTCGTCCGGTCCGACGGCGACGCCGTGCGGCCCGAGCAGGGCCAGGTCGGCCGCCGGGACGCCCTCGGGCGGGACGGCCGGCGCCTGCCCACCGTCCTCCGCACCGCCGGCGGGTTTCCGCGCCGCCGTGCCCACGAGCTGGGAGACGGTGCCGTCCGGGTGCAGCCGGAGGATCTCACCGACGTTCTTGCGCCGGGCGGTGACGTAGAGGGAGCCGTCCCGGCCGAGCGCGATCCGGGAGAGGTAGTCCTGGTCGGGGATCGTCAGGCCCGGCCCGGAGTACGCGGGCCGATCCGGCGAGGCCGGCCGGGCGGCATCCGCACGGCCGGTGCCGGCGACCGCGGCGCCGTCGCTCCCGGTACCGCGCAGCACCATCACCAGGCCGATGGTCAGCACGCCGACACAGACCGCCGTCGCCGCCACCGCGGCGGCTGTGAGGGAACCGGCCCGCGGCCGGCCCCGCCCCCTCGTCGGTCCGCGACCGCCCGCCGGAGCACGACCAGGAGACGGGCCGGGGCCGGGACGCGGGCCTAGGCCTGGGCCTGGGCTCGGACTCGGACTCGGACTCGGACTCGGACTCGGGCTCGGGCTCGGGCTCGGAATGCTGCCGGGGTTCCTGCCGAAGGCCGGCCCCGGGCCGGCGCCGGGGGCGGAACCGTGACCCGCGGCCGCGCCGGGAAGGGGGTCACCGAGCCGGTGTCCGGCCGCGCCGAGCACGTCGTCGGGCAGCTTCACGGGGATCCCGGCGGCAGCGAGCCATCCGTGGCCGAACACGGCGTTGGCCGCCGCGGCGAGCTGGCGGGCGAAGTCACCCGCCGTCGCCGGGCGCAGCGCCGGATCCTTCGCCAGCGCGGCCAGCACCACGGCCGCCAGCGGTGGCGGCACCTCCGGCAGCGGCCGCGGCGGCACCGACAGGTGATGGTGCAGCAACGCAGGCAGGGGCAGTCCCCGGGGGAAGACCGGCCGGCCCGCCACCAGCTCGTACAGGACGACGCCGAGGGAGTAGAGGTCCGCGGCCGGGCCGAGCGGCGCGCCGGTGATCTGCTCCGGAGCCATGTATCTCGGGGTTCCGACCATGCCGGTCGTGGACGCCGCCGTGGCCTCCACGATCTTGGCGATGCCGAAGTCGGTGACCCGCGGTACGCCGTCCGCGGTGAAGAGCAGATTGTCCGGCTTGACGTCACGGTGCAGCACCCCGCGGCCGTGCGCCACGTCCAGTGCCGCCGCGGCGGCGAGCGCGATGGCACAGGTCGCCCGCGGCGGGAGCCCGGCGGCGGCCCGGGCGCGCAGGGTGCCGCCGGTGAGCTGTTCCATCACCAGCAGGCACAGCCCGTCCCGCTCGACGTAGTCGAAGACGCGCACGATGTGCGGATGGTCCAGACCGGCCAGGACCCGCGCCTCCGCGAGGAAGCGGGAACGGAGGTTCTGGCTCTCCCCGGTGCCGGCCGAGGCCCCGGGACCGCCGGACGGGTCGGCCTCAGGCGACGGGTCCAGGAACACCTTCACCGCCACATGCCGGCCGATCAGGCGGTGCCGGGCGGCCAGGACTGTGCCGAAGCCGCCGCGGCCGAGCTCCGCGCCGATGTCGTACCCGGGAAGGACCGCCGCGACGTGATCAAGGTCAAGCGTCCGCATTGCCCGGATAATAGGGGGATCGCGACGCAGCCGGGTCAGGTGCGGAAGGGGCCGCGGACCTCGAAGGTGATGCCGCCGGAGGACGATCCGGTGGTGCCCCGCTGGGAGGAGAAGTACAGCCGGGAGCCGTCCGGGGAGAACGCCGGCCCGGTGATCTCCGACGAGTTGTGCCCGGTCAGGCGCAGGATCGGCGCCACGACCGCGGCCGGCGTGATGACGCAGATCTCGAGGTTGCCGCCGTCCTCGGCGACGTAGAGGTCGCCGTAGCTGGAGCCGGTGATGTTGTCGACGCCGGTCAGCGGCGCGGTCCCGCTCACCAGGGAGTCGTCGTAGGCGAGCTCGAAGGCGTTGGTGGCGCAGTTCAGCTTCCAGACCCGGTTGTCGCCCTTGGTGGTCCACCAGACCGTGTCGTTCGCGTAGTAGACGCCCTCGCCGCCGTTGAAGTGCTTCGCCGCGGAGACCTGGGTGCGGGTCGAGGTCGGCGAGCCGTCCGGGTCGGGGACGGTCTGCCAGGTGGCGGTGCCCGAGGTGGCCGACGCCGACGCGCACAGGACCTCGAGGGTTCCCGTCGCCAGGTTGCCCCAGGTCGTTGGCCGGAAGCGGTAGAAGCAGCCGTCCGTCCGGTCCTCGGTCAGGTAGATCACCTGGCGGACCGGGTCGCAGGCGGCGGCCTCGTGGGTGAACCGGCCCATCGCGGGCCGGGCGACGGCCGCGGCGCCGGTGGCCGGGTAGGTCTCCCAGACCCGGCCGGTGGACGTCTCCTCGCAGGACAGCCAGCTCCCCCACGGGGTGGCGCCGCCGGCGCAGTTGGAGCTCGTGCCGGAGAGCAGCCGCTGCGCGGAGGTGACGGTGCCCGCCGAGTCGAAGCGCAGCACGGACGCCCCGCCGCTGCCGCTCACCTCCGAGTTCGAGACGTACATCCAGCCCGAGCCGTTCGGGTAGCAGGCGCCGCCGTCCGGCGCGGCATGCCAGACATAGCTCGTTCCGGACACTGTCTGCCCGGAACGGGCGACAATTCTGCTGGTGAATCCGGTCGGCAGCGCCACTCCGTTCGCATCGGCCGCCAGAAGGGATCCGTACGGGCTGGCCCCGGGCTGCGCCGGAACCGCCGAGGCGGCCTCCAGAACGACGCCGGAAAGAGTCGCGACACCCACGCCGACAAATGCGGACCGCAGAAACAGGCGCCTGTCCACCATTACTCCTCCAGAAGTTCGTGCTGCTTTCCCGGCGCATCGCCGGGCGCACTGGCGAACGATAGCGAGCCGAATGCGACCGGACCACCCACAGATCGGTGAACGTTGGAGGACCGCCGACGACGGGAACCGGAACATCGCGCTAATTCGCCCCGCCTCCCGGACACGCGGGCACCGGCGGTGGAAAGCCGGTCGGGGCCGGGCCGCCGGCAGGTGCCAGGTCACCGGCAGGTGCCAGCGATCGGCTGGCGACCGGCTGGCCACGGGCCCGTGTCGGGAATCTGACGCTCACACGGCGCGCGCCTCCCCCACCGAGCCCAGGCCACGCAGTGCCACCTTCCTGCACTCAGCGCGATACCTTCGCTGACTCTCCGCGCAGCACCTGACACGGTCCGCCGCGCGACCGGACACATCGGACACATCCGCGGTTCCCGTGGGTGGAAACATCGACCTTCGGCGTCCGAGGCGAAGGAGGAAGCCTATTTGCCGCCACCCCTCGGACGGCCTCGGTGCGGAATGTCACGCGGCTCCACAGCACGGCCTGGATAAAATGCGTGCATGGCTACCGCGAATCATCCTGGGCCCCAGGACATGATTTCTCGTCCACGTGATTCACACAGGTCGGGCGGGGCGGCAGTAAAGGCGCCGGAGCTCGTCATACTACTCAGCCCGTCCGGTGACATCACAGGCACCACCCCGAAGGCTACCGTCCACGGACCGCAAACCCCCCTGCACCTGGCATTCTCCTCGTACGTCTTCGATGACATGGACCGGATCCTCGTTACGCGCCGCGCGTTGGAGAAGCCGACCTGGCCCGGCGTGCTGACCAACACCTGCTGCGGCCACCCGGCCCCCGGGGAGGATTTCCGGGAAGCCATCTCGAGGCGGCTCCAGGAGGAGCTGGGTCTGCAGGTCCAGCGAATAGACCTGGCCCTGCCGGCGTTCCGCTACCGCTGCGTCATGGACGACGGAATGGTGGAGAACGAGATCTGCCCGGTCTTTTTCACCCGGGCGTCGGGGCCGTTCCGAATCAATCCGGACGAGGTGGCCGAGGCGTTCTGGCTCCCGTGGTCGAAGTTCGTCGACGACGTGATGAGCGGTGCCCTCGCGATCTCACCCTGGTGCCGGCTCCAGGTGGAGCAGCTGCGCAAGCTCGGGCCGTCGCCCCGGCACTGGCCTTCGGCGCCGGATGACCAGCTTCCCCCGGCAGCCCGGCAGAACCGCGCAGACTACGCCGGCTGACCCGGCGCGGGCCGGCGCGCGATGAGGAAGGCCTGCGGCGTCCGTTCCGACCCGTCATCCACCGGCTCGCGCAGGAACCGCGCGGACCGGCAGATCCGCCACCGCCAGCAGGCCGGCGACCCGCTCGGGCCGCCGGCGGTGGAAGTCCAGCGAGATCGCCTGACCGAACGCCTCGGTCAGGCGCATGGGCTCGTCACCGACCTGGAAGGCCAGCAGCAGGTGGCCGCCCGGTGCGAGGACCCGCCGGAACTCCGCGAACACCCCGGGCAACTGGTCGTCGGGATGTGGATCGTCGAGTAGTAGGCCACGACGCCGGCGACCGCGGCGTCCGCCAGGTCGAGCGCGGTCATCGTGCCCACGGAGAAGCGCAGGTGTGGGGGTGGTTGCGCCGCGCCACGTCGACCATGCGCGGCGACAGGTCGACACCGAGGACGGGCAGCCCCAGCGCGTGCAGGTGCGCCGTCACCCGGCAGCGTGTAGGTGCCGGGATTGTTCAGCCCGACGCGACAGTTCTGGAACTGGACGTTTCCACCGATGGCCACCGGGCCCTCGGTCTCGTTCGAAAACAGCCCGCTGTCACCTTCGGCGAGCACGAGACAGCCGTGGCCGGGGTCGGCGTTCAGATTGCCGGGAGACACCGTAAGGACTGGATTGACCGCCGTCACCTGCGCGCTCGCGGGTATCGCCGGCGCCAGAGCCGCCAAGGCGATTATTGCGAGTGTTAGAAACCCGGACGAGACCAACGATTACACAGAGTAGTCACAGAAATGGAGAGGACGACCGCCGCGTGTCGCCGCGCGCACCGCTGTGCCTGATGTGCCGCTCAGCGGCCGGATGACATCCCATTGCCGCACCGGGCGGTGTCGGTTACGTTCCGGCTGGCGAGAGGAGCGTGAGATGTCCCGAACCGTCACCGCCGCGGGGCTGACCACCCTCGTCGACGACCTGCTGCGGAGCCATCCGCCGGCCGCGACGGACCCGCACGAGTTCCTCGGCGCGCGGTTCGACGCCGGGCTCGCCTGGGTCTGGGCCGGGCCGGGCGACGGCGGCCTCGGCGCCGACCCGGCGCTGCAGCCGCTGATCGAACAGCGGCTCGCCGCCGCGGGTGCGCCGGCGCCGTTCCGGTACAACCCGATCGGCATCGGCATGACCGGGCCGACGCTGCTCACCCACGGCACACCCGAGCAGCGCGGGGCCTATCTGCGCCCGCTCTTCGCCGGCACCGAGGTCTGGAGCCAGCTGTTCAGCGAGCCCGGCGCCGGCTCGGACGTCGCCGGCCTCGCCACCCGGGCCCGCCGCGACGGCGACGAGTGGATCGTGGACGGGCAGAAGGTGTGGACCTCCTATGCGCATATCGCCCGCCGGGGCCTGCTGATCGCCCGCACCGATCCGGACGTGCCCAAGCACGCCGGGCTGACCGCGTTCGTGGTGGATCTGACCGCGCCCGGGGTGGAGGTGCGCCCGCTGCGGCAGCTGACCGGTGAGGCCGAGTTCAACGAGGTCTTCTTCACCGCGGCCCGCATCCCCGACACCCAGCGCCTCGGCCCGGTCGGCGCGGGATGGCGGGTCGCCACCACCACGCTGATGAACGAGCGGGTCTCCCTCGGCGGGGGGCTGAGCGGCGGCGTCGATCCGGGCGCGGCGCTCCTCGCCGCCTACCAGGAGGCCGCCGACCGCGGCGACGGGAACCCGGTGCGCCGCGACCAGGCGATCCGGCTGTGGATCGAGGCGAACGTCAACGCCCTGACCGCGGCGCGCGCGGCGGCGGGCGGCAACCGCGGCCGGCCCGGGCCCGAGGGCTCGGTGCTCAAGCTGGCCGGCGCCGAGCACAGCCGCCGCGCGGCGGCGTACCTGGTGGACCTGATGGGCCCGGCGGGCACCCTCATCCCGGACTACCGGATGACCCGCCCGGGCCTGCCCCTCGGCGGCGGGGGTCCCCGGGACACCGCGGCCGCCTTCCTGCGATCACGCGCCAACACGATCGAAGGCGGGACGTCGGAGATCCTGCGCAACATACTCGGCGAACGGGTGCTCGGCCTGCCCGGCGACATCCGCGTCGACAAGGATGTGTCCTGGCGTGACATACCGCGCTGACCGCCCGTCGCCGAGAGGAGCTCCGTGAGTCTGGTGTTCTCCGACGAGCAGGAAGAGCTGCGCCGCACGGTGCGGTCGTTCCTCGAGCACGCCTCCCCCGAGTCGGAGGTGCGCCGCCTGATGGAGTCCGACGACGGGTACGACCCGGCCATCTGGCGGCAGATGGCCACCCAGCTCGGGCTGCAGGGGCTACACGTCCCCGAGGAGTACGGCGGCGCCGGCTTCGGGTACGTGGAGCTCGGCATCGTGCTGGAGGAAATGGGCGCACGGCTGCTGTGCGCGCCCTTCCTCGCCTCCGCCGTGCTCGCCACCGGCGCGCTGCTCGCGGTGGACGACGCCCTGGCCCGCAAGGAGCTGCTCCCCGGGCTCGTCAGCGGGACGACCATCGGGACACTGGCGTTCGCCGGCCCCACGGGCCGTCCGGAACCCGCCGGTTCCGGTGGGCTCGGGCCGCAGGGTGGAACCGGCGCCGAAGGCGGGCACCACGGGCTGCTCGCGGCCCGGGCTGCCAGCGGGTACACGTTGCGCGGCACCCGGCATTTCGTCCTGGACGGGGCGCTGGCCGATCTCATCCTCGTCACGGCGTGGGCCGAGGGCGGGCTCTCCCTGTTCGCCGTCCCCGGTGACGCGGCGGGTCTGACCCGGTCCCGGTTGCCAGTGATGGACCTGACCCGCAAACAGGCCGATCTCACGTTCAGTGACACCCCGGCCCGGTTGATCGGCGCCGAGGGCGACGCCGGCCCGGTGATCGACCAGGTGCTCCGGCTCGCCTGCGTCGCGCTGGCGAACGAGAGCGCCGGCGGCGCCCGGACCGTCCTCGAGCAGGCCGTGCGGCACGCGAAGGACCGCCTGCAGTTCGGCCGTCCGATCGGGTCGTTCCAGGCCGTGAAGCACAGGTGCGCCGACATGCTGGTCGCGGTCGAGGGCTCGAAGTCGGTCGCCTATCACGCGGCCCAGGTCGCCGCCGCCGGGGACAGCGACCGGCTGGCCCGCGCCGCCTCCATGGCAAAGGCGTACGTCGGGGAGGCGTACTTCTCGGCCGCGGCGGACAACATCCAGATCCACGGCGGGATCGGATTCACCTGGGAGCACTCCGCGCACCTGTACTTCAAGCGCGCGAAGACGTCCGAGCTGCTCTTCGGTGACCCGGTACACCACCGCGGCCTGCTGGCCGACCGCCTCCGGGTCTGAAATGCCGCCGGTCGGCCCGCCGGGCCGACCTGAATTTCAGCCGCTACGACCGCGCCGCGGCTACCAGGCCGGGAAGTCGCGCTTGCGGATCAGGCAGTGCACGCCCTTCACGTCGTCGACGACCTGGCTGACCACGAAGTCGGCGGCGGCCGACAGGTAGCTGTACGCGACCATCACCGGGACATCCCGGACCTGGCGCAGCACCCGCAGCGCCTCGCGGACGGCCAGCCGCATGGCCTCGTCGAGGTCGTTGTGCAGGCCGATGGCGATCCAGTGCTCCGGGGTCTCGCCGAAGGGGCCGCCGGAACCCGCGCCGAAGGGCAGCGCCGCGGCGGCCGGAAGCGGGGTGAGCCGGACGGTCGTGCGCAGCGAGGCCTCCAGGGCGGTCAGCGACACCTCGCCGTGCCCCTGGGCGAAATGCGGATCACCGGTGTAGAAGCCCGCGCCCGGGATCTGGACCGGCAGGTAGAGCGTCGACCCGGCGACGAGGTCGCGCACGTCGAGGTTCCCGCCGAATGCCCCGGGCGGGGTCGTGTTGAGGGCCTTTTCCCCGGCCGGGGTGAGGCCGGTGAGACCCATGAACGGCGCGACCGGGAAGCTGATCTGCCGGCCCTCGCCGTAACGCATCACGGCTCGCCCGGCGGCGACGTCCACCTCGCAGAACTGGCTGTAACGGTCGGCGAGCACGCCGTCGGGGCCGACGGGAAGCTCGCCGGGCAGCGCGCCCCGGCCGTGCCGGCTGGAGACGAGCCCGTAGGGCACCCGCGGGCGCAGCTCGAGGAACTCGACCTTGAGGATGTCGCCGGGGCGCGCGCCGTCGACCCGCACCGGACCGGTGACCACGTGCGGGCCGTCGAGCCCGCGGTAGTGGGAGACGTCCCGGGCGATGTCGATCGCGTCGAGGAGGACCGAATCCGCCGCGACGGCGTGCTCCGCCCAGAAGGCGACCGGGTCGCGGCCCTGGTCCTCCATGAGGCCCTCGTGCGAGACGGTGTCGATGGTGACGGTGGCGCCCGCCGCCACTTCGAGCACCGGGTCGGTCGCCGCGCTGGGCAGCCGGCCCCAGGTGACCGTCTTGGGCGACGAGGGCAGGTAGTGCTCCCCCGGTACCTCGCCGGACCCGCACTGCAGGACGGACATGTCGCACTCCTCGTTGTTCCGCCCGCCCCGGGACCGTCCGTGCCGACGGCGGCCGTCGCAGCTCATCTCACCAGGAAATAGCTGGTCACGCCCAACCCGGGCGCGCTGTCTCACACCTTGGGGGACTTGTGGCCACCGACGCGCGCGCATCGCGCCAGGCCGACTGCGTCGCGCTAGCCCACAGCGGCGCGACGGCGGCCCGCGAGCGCGGCGGCGGCGGGGCCGGTCCGCGCGACGAGATCCGCCAGCCGGTCGGGGAACGCCCTGCGCTGGCCCGCGCTCACCAGAGTGATCACCTGCCCGGCGGCGGCGAGGGCCACCAGCGCGACGAGGTCCGGCGCGGCGTCCTCGGGCCTGACCTCCCCCCGAAGGACCCGCCCGGCCGCCCGGTTGAGCTCCCGGACCCTGGGCCGCTCGAGCAGCGCGACGGCGGTTGTCGGGATCACGGCGAGGACCTGCCCACGGGCGACCCGCACCCACCGGGCCGCCTCGAGGTCGTCACGGGTCTCGACCACGGCCGCCCGGTGGCCGAGGTCGATCCAGGCCGCCCAGGTACGCGGCTCGGCCGCGGCGGTGATCTGCCGGTGCACCGCCGCGACCACCGGGTCGGCCCGCCCCACCCCGCCGCGCGGCGTCGGCGCCGCCCGGCCGGACGGGCCGCCAGCTGGCCCACCGTCGGGGGTCGGCCCGTCGGTCAGCCGGGCCAGGCCGTGATCGTCGGCGAGCCAGCCGCCCGCCCACAGCTCGGTGAGGGCCGCGGCCCGCAGCGCCTGGCCGAGGCGCCGGTTCGGGTACATCCGGTCCTTCTCGAGGTTGTAGGCGAGGAGGTACAGCTTGGCGGGCAGTGATGTCGGCAGGTCCGGTTCCACACCACCTGTCTACCGAGCGGAGCGGACATGCGACGGACGTGAACGCGACAGGCCGCCGGGAGAGACAATGAGGCGGTGGACGAACGTGAGGTCGTCGCCCGGCGATACGGGGAACACCTGACGGACCAGGACCTGCTGGCGCTCACCGGCGGCCGGGCGGATCAGGTCGGGGCGCTGCGCCGCGAGCCCACCCTCATCCTCGACCTGCTCGACCGGCCCGCGGTGGCGGACGGGCTGCTCCTCACCGCGGGTACGGCCGGCCGCGACGAACCGGACAGGTTCACCTTCATCTCGCCGTTCCTGGTCTTCGCCGCCGCGGTACACCGCACGGCGCGTGGCCTCGTCGGTTCCACCTATGTCGCCGAGCGCGCCGGGCCGCGCTCCCGGGTGCCCGTCTTCGACGCGCCCGAGCTGGCGGCGTTCGCCTCCGTGCCCGCCCATCAGCTCTACCTCGCCGAGCTGCTGGCCTCCTACTCCCGCCTCACCGGCGGCGAGGTGTGGCGGCGCACCGACCGGGGCTGGCGGCGCCAGCGCTGGGACGAGCTCGACCTCCCCCGGCTGGCGGCGCTGCTCGACGCCGTCCCCGCCGCGCAGCGCCCGGCGGTCTGGCGACGGCTCGGCGACGGCGCCGTCTTCCTGGCCGGCGTCTTCCCCGATCACGCGGAGCGGACGCTCGGCCTGCTCGCGGTGAGCCGGCTGCGCGAGGCCACCGGGCTGCGGCTGACACGCGACGACGTCCCGCGGATGTTGGAGTCCGTCGCGCGGCGGGCGTACGAGCAGGTGGGGCCGGGTGTTCCGGTGGGTGCGGCGAAGGCGCCCGGCTCGACCCGCCGGCTGCTGACCGTCATCGCGGACAGGTATCTCTTCCCCTTCGCCGCGGACTGGCTCCCCGGCCCCGCTCACTGACCACCCGGGGCCAGGCAGCCCGGGGCCAGGCAGCCGTCCAGGGATCAGACGGTGCCGGCGGGGTGGCTCGAGCCGCTCGGGCCGAAGCGCTCGGTGCGGATTCGTTCGGGCTCGTGGCCGATCTCGACCAGCGCGTCCGCGACGGCCTCGACGAAGCCGGTCGGGCCGCAGACGTAGCAGGTCGGCGTGAAGTCGGGCGGCCAGCCGGCCTCGGCCAGGTCGGCGGGGCGCAGCCGGCGCGGCGGCGACGTCCAGTGATCCGGGACGACCCGGGTGTAGCAGCGGGTGACGTCCAGCCCGGGGTCGGCGCGCGCGGCCTCGCGCAGCTCGTCCGCGTAGTAGAGGTCGGCCGGGGAGCGCACCGAGCAGATCAGGCGGAACGGCACCCGGCTGGCGGCGGACCGCCGGGCGCGCACCATCGCCATCAGCGGGACGATGCCCGACCCGCCGGCGACCAGCAGCACCGGCTCGGGGTCGGCGGGACGCCAGACGAACCAGCCGCCGATCGGCCCGCGGATCTCCACCGGGTCGCCGACCGAGAAGATCTCCGTCAGATACGGGGAGACCTCACCGCCCGGCACCCGCTGGACCGTCAGCTCGACCCGGTCACCCGCCGCCGGTGCCGCGAGCGAGTAGCTGCGGCGGGTGCTGTAGCCGTCGGCGGCGGTGAGGCGGACATCCACCCGCTGGCCCGACAGATGCCCGGGCCAGCCGGGGACGTCGAGGACGAGGGTGCGCGCGGTCGGCGTCTCGTCGCGGACCTCGGCCAGGCGTGCGACCCGCCAGGCCAGACGCTCCCTCAGTCGCCCTGGTAGCGCTGCTCCAGCCACGGATCACCCCGGTCGTGATAGCCGCCGTCTTCCCAGAAACCCCGCTCGTCCCGTTCGAGGAGGCGGATGCCGCGCACCCATTTGGCCGACTTCCAGAAGTACAGGTGCGGGACGAGCAGCCGGGCCGGGCCCCCGTGTTCGGGCTCCAGGGCGGCCCCGTCGTAGCCGTGCACCACCCAGGCCTGGCCGTCGAGAAGGTCGGTGAGGGGCAGGTTGGTGGTGTAGCCGCCGTAGGAGTGCACCAGCGCGTACTCGGCTGTGGTGTCGACGTCACCGAGCAGGACGTCGAGGCTGACCCCCTCCCAGCGGGTGCCGAGCTTCGACCACTGGGTCACACAGTGGATGTCCACCGTCGGCGACTCGCCGGGCAGCGCACGGAAGGCCGGCCAGTCCCAGCGGTGCTCGACGCCGACCTCGGTCGTGATCGTGAACTCCCAGGTCTCCAGCGGGACCCGCGGGGTGGGGCCGGCGGAGAGGACCGGGAAGTCCTCGGTGAGGTACTGCCCTGGAGGCAGGTCGGACCCGGCGGATCGCGGTCTGCCCTGGAAGCCCGGCGACACGATGCCCACTGGAGACTCTTACCACGAATCGCGTCTACCGAGAATCGCGTCGGCGAGCTTCCGTCACCGAGATCAGCCGCCCACCACCCGGGCCAGCCGCCCGTCTCCGAGGCCGGCCCCGCCACCGGGCGCGGCGGGAATCCGGCCGGCGCCGCGGGCGAGGTCGAGGGCGATGTCGACGAGCCCGATCCGGTCGAGCGCCGGCACGTCGGCCAGGGGGATCCAGGCGGCCAGGTCGGTGGAGCCGCCGATCTCGTGGCGCAGCGTGCCGCCGACGACCCGCGCCGAGTACAGCACCCGCAGGCCGTGGAAGTCGGTGCCGTCCCGCTGCAGGTAATGGATCGAGTCGATGCCGAGCAGGCCGGTGAGCTCCACGTCGTGCCCGGTCTCCTCGCGGACCTCGCGAATGGCGCCCTGCTCGGGGTGCTCGCCGTGGTCCAGGCCACCGCCCGGCAGCGTCCACCGGGCCCCCGCCGGGTCACCGGGGCTGAAACGCGCGAGCAGGAGGTGGTCGTCCCGGACGCAGACCGCGTACGCGCCCACGCGGAGGAAACGGGGGGCGGCGGCGCCACCGGTGTCGCCGGGGCTCTGCACGTTTCCTCCTTCGTGCCGAGCCACGGCCCGCCCACGGCTGACCGGTCGGCGCTGGCCGCTGGCCGCTGGCGCGGCGGGGCTGCGGCGTGGGCGTGGATGGGGGCGTCGCGTATGGGGGCAAAACGTCGCCCGGGGTCGGGGGGTCCCCGGGCGACAGGAGGATCTTTCCACCGCTGACCGCGCATGGGCAATGACGGACAGGCGTGGTCCCGTCACATTAGGACATTGGTCCTGGGTCGAAGGTCCCAGGGTGGCCCGTCACGCGCCCCTTGCTTACTCGTCAGACGGGCTCTTTCACAACGGCCGGTCGCCAGAAGGCCGATTGTCGGGATGTTGATGCCGGCGCCGCCGGCCGGGCCGCGGGTCAGTGCTCGAGCCGGCCGCAGCGCGGTGCCGGCCGGAGCACGTCGAAGCGGCTCGCGTCGGGAGCCACCTGAAGGAAGGTGTAGCACCGGCCGAGCTGACCGAAGGAGTCCGTGAAGTCGATGGGCGCCGGCAGCAGCCCGTCGGCGGCGTAGTCGCGGACGGCGCGCAGCTCCTCGATGAAGCGCTCCCGGCTCGGGCACCGGCCGGCCTCGGCCAGCCCGCGCAGGAACATGTCGGTCGAGATCCAGCCGGAGAGCGCGGCCTGCCTGTTCGGCGGCTGCAGGTACGGGGCGTACCGCGTCATCGCGTCGAGGAAGGCGCGGTGGCCCGGCGTGTCGAGTTCGAACGGCTGGTAGTCGACGAAGATGTAGACGCCGCTCAGCACCCGGCCGAAGACGTCCAGCAGGCTCTGGTCGTACCCGGACGGCGAGAGGATCACCCGCAGGCTGGCCCCGGCCCCCCGGGCGCCCAGCACGACCTGGCCGAACGCGGCCCCCGTGACCGCCCCGACGAGCGTGTCGACACCGCTGTCACGCACCTGCGCGCCGACGTCGGCGAAGTCGATCGGCCCGGTCGCGTCGAGGGTGCCGACGACCCGCACCCCGGCTGCCTCCAGGCTGGCGACCAGCTCCTCGCCGAAGGCGCCCGAGGCGGCCGAGAAGCTCGACGCGGCGATCAGCGCCGTCGTCCCCCCGCGCTCGGCGACGAAGTCACCCCAGGTCGACACCGAGGCACCGTCCGCGATCATGTTCGAGTAGCTGAACATGTTGTCGAAGGTGGTCCAGGACGCCTCCAGCGACGTTCCGGTGACCGGGATGCCGCGGCTGTGCAGGAACTCCGCCGAGCCGGACGCGGCCGTGGTGGACTCGACGATCCCGAACACCTGGTGCTGGTCGACGAGCATGCGGGCCGCGGTCTCGTTGACGCTGGGCTGCGATTCGTCGTCGCGCCACGAGTACTCGATGCTCCGCCCCTGGACGCCACCGGCCGCGTTCGCCACCCCGAGCCGGGCGTCGACCCCGGCCCGGAACGGGTCGAACAGCGACGCCGCGTTGCCGGTGTTCGGGAACAGCAGGCCGAGCCGGACCTCGTCCGCCGTGACCCCCGGCACGGGCGGGCACGAGGCACCCGAACCGTGCGAGTCCGTGGCATCGGACGAGTCGTTCCAGGACACGCACGAGACACACCCGGCGGCCACGAGCAGCGCCGCGAGCACGATCGGCAGGGTCCGGAGGCGAGTCCGCAGGCGCGTGAACAGGTGCGTCCGTTGACGGCTCGCCAGGTGAGGCCGGCGCCGTGTGCGCCGGCGGCGGACGGCGGCGGACGATCCGCCTGCCGTCTCCGTGACCGGTGAGATGCGCACAGCACCACAGTGACCCAGGACGGTCACCGCACCACAGCTATCCGTTGTTTCTGTGAAATTCGACCGTTGGGTCAGCCGGGACGCAACTTTTTGGCAAGTAGCTCGGCGAGGTGATAAGCAGTCCGGCCACCGAGCTGGGCGGCCTGCGTGCGGCACGAGAAGCCGTCCGCGAGCAGCACCGTGTCCTCCCCCGCCGCGCGCAGGGCGGGCAGCAGCGCCCGCTCGGCGACGGCGACCGAGATGTCGTGGTGCCCACGCCGCATCCCGAAGTCACCGGCCAGGCCGCAGCACCCCGCCAGGGTCTCGACCTCCGCGCCGGCGGCCCGCAGCAGCGCGCTGTCGGTCTCGAAGCCCATGACCGCGTGCTGGTGGCAGTGCGGCTGCGCGAGCACCCGCACGCCGTCCAGCCGCGGAAGCCGCCACCCGCCCGCGGGGTTCCTTCCACCGGCCGGGTTTCCGCCGCCGGCGGGGCTCCTGGCCGGGCGCCGTTCGGGGCCGCCATCCTGGGTCAGCAGCTCGGCGAGCGTCCGCACGCCCGCCGCGAGCGCCTCGGCCCGCCGGTCTCCGGGGAACAGCTCGACGAGGTCGTCCCGCAGAACAGCCGTGCACGACGGCTCCAGCCCCACGATCGGGATCCCGCTGAGCGCGTAGGGGGCGAGCTGGTCGAGGGCCCGGCGCAGGCGGCGCCGCGCCCCGTCCAGTTGGCCGGTGGTGATCCAGGTGAGGCCGCAGCAGGCGGGCCGTCCGCTCGGGATCAGTACCCGGTGGCCGGCGGCGGTGAGGACCTCGACCGCCGCCCGCGCGGCGCCGGGCGCGAACGCGTCGGTGAAGGTGTCGACCCACAGCAGCACCGGTGGGTCCGTCCGGTCGCCGGTGGCGGCCGGCGCGTTCCGGCTGGTTCGCCGCCACCAGCGGTGGAACGGCTCCGCGGCGAACTCCGGCGCGGCGCGGCGGGCGTCCAGACCGCCGAGCCGGAACAGTGGACGGCGGATCGCGTCGGTGCGCAGCGCCGCGTTGACCACCCGGGGCGCGCGCCCGGCGAGACGCGTCCACCGGGGCAGCCAGCCGAGGGCGTAGTGCGCCGCCGGTCGCGGGCGACGGCGGTAGGCCCGGTGCAGCACCTCGGACTTGTACCGGGCGACGTCGACACCGGCCGGGCAGTCCCGGGCGCAGGCACGGCACGACAGGCAGAGGTCGAGCGACTCGCGCACCGCCGGATCGCGCCACTCCCGCCGCGCGGGCGCGGGGATGGCCGGCGCACCACCCGGGCCGGCGGGGCCACCGGCGGCAAGCTCCTGCAGGACCCGCGCGCGGCCCCGGGTCGAGTCCTTCTCGTCCCGGGTGGCCAGGAAGGACGGGCACATGAAGCCCCCGGACGTGGACGTGTCCGCCCGGCACTTCGCCAGGCCGACGCAGCGGTGCACGGCCTGAGTGAGGTCCCCCGCGTCCGCGGTGAGCGCGAAGCTCCCTTCCACCCGCGGCAGCGGACGGGCCCGCGGGCGGCGCAGGTCGGCGTCAAGCGGCCGTGGGCGCACGACGACGCCGGGGTTCATCAGGTCGTCCGGGTCGAAGATGTGTTTGAAGGCGGCGAAGGCCGCCAGAGCGTCCGGCGAGTACATGATCGGAAGCAGCTCGCCGCGGGCCCGCCCGTCCCCGTGCTCGCCGGTCAGCGAGCCGCCGTGCGCGACGACCAGGTGCGCCGCCGCGGTGAGGAAGGTCCGCAGCCGGCCGGGGTGCTCGGCGAGCGGGAAGTCGATCCGCACGTGCACGCAACCGTCGCCGAAGTGACCGTAGGCGACGCCGTCCAGCTGGTGGGCCCGCATCAGCTTGCCGAACTCACGCAGGTAGGAACCCAGGTTGGCGGGCGGGACGGCGGCGTCCTCCCAGCCCGGCCAGGCCGGGGCCCCGTCCGGGGTGCGCCCCGCCAGGCCCGCCCCGTCCTCCCGCAGGCGCCAGAGCGCCGCGGCCACAGGCCCGGCCGGCAGCACCATGGACGCCCCTGCTCCCGCGTCGGCCACGACCGCCGCCGCCGCGGCCGCGGCGTCCGACCCGGTCGGCCCGCCGACCTCGACGAACAGCCAGCCGCCGCCATCGGGCAGCGTGGGGACGGTGCCGCTCCCCCGGTGGCGGCGCACCCCGTCGACGAGGCGGGCGTCCATGCCCTCGACGGCGAGCGGGCGGTGGCCGAGCAGGCCGGGGACGGCGTCGGCGGCGGTCGCCATGTCCGGGTATCCGAGCACCGCGAGCGCGGTCGCGGCCGGTACCTCGACGAGCCCGACCGTCGCGCCGAGCACGACGGCGCAGGTGCCCTCGGTACCGACGAGAGCGCGCCCGAGATGGGCACCGCGTTCGGGCAGCAGATGTTCCAGCGAGTAGCCCGAGATCTGCCGGTCGAACCGCCCCAGCTCCGTCCGGATCACTCCGAGGTTCGCGTGGACGAAGGTGTCGAGCCCCGGCACCACCGGCCCGGCAGGCGATCCGTTGCCGGACGGTGGCGTGCCTGTCGCCGCGGCGGTGGCGGCGAAACGGCGGCCCGTGCCGTCCACGACGTCGAGGGCGACGACGTTGTCGGCGGTCCGCCCGTAGGCCACCGCGTGCGCCCCGCAGGCGTTGTTCCCGATCATGCCGCCGAGGGTGGCGCGACCGTGGGTGGACGGGTCGGGGCCGAACCGCAGCCGGTGCGGGCGCGCGGCGGCCTGCAGGTCGTCCAGCACCAGACCGGGGGCGACCTTGGCGGTTCTGGAATCCGGGTCGATGTCCGGAGTTCCGGTGAGATGCCGACTGAGGTCCATGACGACCCCGGGGCCGACCGCGTTGCCGGCGATGGACGTCCCCGCGCCGCGCACCGTCAGCGCGGTGCCCGTCTCCCGGCAGACCGCGGCGACAGCGAGGACCTCGTCGACGTCGCGCGGCAGGACGACGACCTCGGGGGTGACCCGGTAGTTGGAGGCGTCCGAGGAGTACTCGGCGCGCCGCCGCGCCGAATGATCGACCACCGGTGCCGTGCCACCCGCGGTGCGGACCACGGCGGATCCGGTGGCCGCGCGCAGCCGCGCGACCAGCTCCCGGGCCTCAGCCTCGCCCCGTGCCGCTGCGCTCCCGCTCCCGGCCGGCCGGGAGCGGCCCAGGCCCAGGCCCCGGCCCCGGTTCCGGCCCCGGCCGGGCTGGGCGCGGGTCGTTCGCTCCGCCCGGGAGCCCCCGGGCAGATCACCGTCGCGCATCGCGCCTCCCGTCCGCACCGAACCACACCGAGGGCCGGCCCGACACCGAGACGGCCCGTTATCGGGCGGCCCGGCCCTCGGTAGCTCTATCCCCTGTACGCCCAGGTCGTCCCCGCCCCCGGTCGAGTCCTTCGAGTGGTGCCGCGGGCGAGGGGACGTGTCCAGGTGTTGTCGTCTCGCTGGTGAGCCGAGATCTGTCGTAGGTCTGGGAGACGATCCCGACGTACCACCGGATCATGCCGGCCCAACCAGGCGATCATCGAGTGTCTACGGGAGGTGCACATGTCGTCCAAAGCTCCGCCCCCGACCGGCCTGGCGGCCGGCCCTGGCGCCGCCGGAGCTGGCGCCGACCACGGTGATGGCTCCGGTGCTGCCGGTGGCCGCCGCGGGGCGGATCGCGGCGCCTCGCTGGTCCCCACTCTCATGGCGCTCCTTCTGGCCCGTCTCACCGCGAGCCGCACGGCGCGGCGCGGGGTCCGCTTCTTCGACGACCAGGGCGGCCGGCTGGTGGCCATCGTCGCGCTGGATCTCGTCGGCGCCGTGTCCGTGGCCGTCACTCCGTTCGTGCTGCGCGCGGTCGTCGACGACGGGCTGATCGACCAGTCCGCCACCCAGGACAGAACCGCGCTGGTCGGCCAGGTCGCGCTGCTCCTGGCCGCCTTCCTTCTCCAGGCGTTGCTGGGCGCCGTCTCGACCCTCGTCGGTTCGGGTGTCGGTGAACGGGTGCACATGCGCGCGACCGTCGCGATCCACGACCAGTTGCTCCGGCTGCCGTTCTCGTTCTTCCCCGGCCAGCGGCACGGCGACGTCCTGACCCTGTTCGGCGGGGACATCGCCGAGGTCCGCAGCGCGGTGTCGCTCTCCGTCCCGCGCGCGATCAGCGCCGGGGTCACCGCGGTGGTGGGCGTGGTGAGCATCGTCCTGCTGGACTGGCGGCTCGCGCTGGTCGCCGTGCTCCTGTCTCCGCTGGTCTTCGGCCTGATGACGCTGGGCCGGCGCCGCGGACGCGAGCTGACCAGGGAGCACATCAAGCTGCGCTCGGCGCACTTCGCCCTGATCACCGACACGACGAGCGTGTCGGGAGCCCTGCACGTACGGCTGTTCGGGCGCAGCATGTACGAGTCCGGCCGGCTGGCCACGATCGCCGACCAGACCCGCCGGATCTCCCTGAAGCGGATCAGGGTGTCCGCGCTGGCGCAGCTCATGTCATCGGCTGGTGCAGCGCTCGCCATCGTCGCCGTGATGAGCGTCGGCATCTGGCTCGTCAGCACCCAGCGCGCGACCGTCGGAACGCTGGTCGCGTTCGCGAGCGCGCTGCTGTTCGCCTACCGCCCGGTCACCGGCCTGGCCGAGAGCCGGGCCGACCTGATCGAGGCCGGTGTCGCCTTCGACCGGATCTTCGGGCTGCTCGACCTGGTGCCCGACCCACGGGACCTCCCCACCACCACCGCCGGGCCGGCGGGCCGGCCGGCCCCGGGCAGGTCCGCGGCGGCCGGGGCGGCGGAGTCGAGCACCGGGCTGGTCGGGGTTCCGGCTCCCCGTGGGGCCACCGGGCCGGGCGCGGGCGCGCCGGCCGCGGGGAGCGGCACGGCACCGGCCGAGGCGAGCGCGCCCACCGTCCGCGCGCCCGAGATCGTGGTGGACGGAGTGTGGTTCCGCTATGCCGGAGGCCGGCAGAACGCCTGGTCCGCCGCCGGCCGAGACGTGCGCCGCCGGTGGTGGTACGTCGCGGACGATGAGGAGGACGAGGACCAGGAACCCGAGCAGGCGGCCTCGGGTGAGGCCGCCCAGGCCGGGGAGGCCGGCCCCGCGGGCCGCTGGGCCCTGCGCGATGTCCGGCTCATCGCCGGGGCCGGCGAGAAGACGGCGATCGTCGGAGCGAGCGGCGCGGGCAAGACGACGCTCGGCTACCTCCTGTCCGGGGTGCACCGCCCCGACCGCGGCCGCCTCCTGCGCGACGACACGGACTTCGCCGACCTCACCTGGAGCGCATTGCGGGCGACGATCGGAGTCGTCCCGCAGGACCCGCACCTGTTCAACGACACGATCGCCGCGAACGTCCGCTACGGACAGCTCGACGCCACCGACGAGGCGATCACCGCGGCGGTGGTCGACTCGGGCCTCGGCCCGATGCTGGAGCGGCTACCCAAGGGCATCCGGACGAAGGTCGGTGCCCGGGGCTACCAGCTCTCGGGCGGGGAGCGCCAGCGCCTCGCGCTCGCCCGGGTCCTGATCTCCGACCCGCCGGTACTCATCCTGGACGAGGCGACCTCCCAGCTTGACGCGGCGACCGAGCACACCGTCCAGGAGGCGCTGACCCGCCTCGGGGCGGGGCGGACCCGCATAGTCATCGCGCACCGGCTGTCCACGATCGTCGACGCCGACCGCATCTACGTGATGGGCGACGGCTCCGTGGTCGAGCACGGCACCCATGCCGAGCTGATCCAGGCCGACGGCGCCTACGCGCGCCTGTACCACCGCCAGCTCCGGAAGGAGGTCACCACAGCAGGTTGAGCTGGCGGCCTCCGACCACCGGGTCACCGAGACCGGCATCGGTGTCGGCATCGTCGGTGTCGGTGTCATCGGTGTCGGTGTGGGCGTGGGCGGTGTGGGCCTCGGCTTCGGTGCGACTGGTCGCCCTCGGGGCAGCGCCGGCCTCGGGTGTCGCCGGGCCACCGCGCACCGGCATCCGATGCAGGACGCCCGGGAGCTCCCCGGTGTGCACCACGGTGAGCACGCGGGTGGCCCGGGTCAGCGCCACGTAGAGATCCGCCAGGCCCCGGGTCGGGCCGGCCAGGATCTCGGCCGGTTCGACGAGGACCACCGCGTCGAACTCGAGGCCCTTGGACTCCGCGACGGTGAGGACGGCGACGGGCGCGTCCAGCAGCAGGTCCGCCTCCGCCGGCTCCCGGGTCCCGGTCGGGCGGTCGTCCGGGTCGTCGGGCTGCCTCGGCAGCGCGAGCTGGGGCACGGCAGCGCGCAGGGCGGCCCGGATCTCCGCGGTCCGCCCCGGCGGGCAGATCACGGCGACCCGCCCCCCGGCCGCCTCGCCCGCGGCCCGCACGGACTCGTCGACCACACCCCGCAGGAGCGCCTCGTCGGCGGACGGTATCCGGACGGCGTCCGGGCGCCGGCCGGCGGAGCGGACCGACAGGGGCGGCGCGGCCGTGGGATCGGCCGCCGTCAGCACGTCGGCCGCGACGTCCATGATCTCGCTGGGGGTACGGTAGTTCACGGTGAGCCGCTCGACGGTGTAGTGGGCGCCGACAGCCGGACCCAGCAGTTCGCCCCAGCTCTCCGGCGGCCGCGGGCGGGCCGCCTGGGCGAGATCCCCGACGAGCGTCGCGGTGCGCCCCGGGCAGCGCCGCCAAAGCAGGCGCCACAGCATCGGCGAGACCTCCTGGGCCTCGTCGACGATGAGGTGGCCGAACGTCCAGGTCCGGTCCCCGGTCGCGTACTCGGCGGCGCCGCGGCGCTGGCGGGGTGCGGTCCAGCGCTCGGCGACCGTGTCGGCGTCGAGCCGGTCGTCGAGGCCGAGCATCTCCAGCACTCCGCGGGCGTACTCCCGCTCGGCCGCGCGCTCGGCGGCGGCGCGGCGCGCCTCGTCGAGGCGGGCGGCCTCCTCCGGGTCACCGAGCAGCTCCGCGGCCTCGTCCAGCAGTGCGACATCCGCCGGAGTCCAGCGGATCCGGCCGGTTTCGGCGGAGCGGGTTTCGCCGGAGCGCCGCGCCGGCGCGTCCGCCGGGCCCTCGCGCCGCAGCAGGGCGCGTTCCTCGGCGGTGAGCCGGGTACCGGCGGCCCGGGCGAGGAGCTCCGGCGAGGCGTACAGGTCGGCCAGCAGGCGGGCCGGGGTGAGCAGCGGCCACAGGTCGTTCAGGGCCCGCCGCACGCCGGGGTCCGCCCACAGATCTGAAGTGATCTCCGAGCGCTCCTCGGGCTCGAAGAGGCCACCGGGCAACCGGGAGACCACCTGGTTCGTCAACGCGCCGAGCAGCTCGCGGATGAACACGCGGCGCGCGGAGTTGTGCGGGCGGCGGCTGCGGCGGGCCCGGGTCCTGGCCCGGACAATGGTGTCGCGGTCCAGGTGCAGGTCGTGCTCGTCGTGGCGGATCCGCACCCCTCGGCCGGGTGCCCGCTGGCGGTCCCGGACCGCGCCGGCGATGACGTCGGCCATCCGTGCGTCGCCCTTGAGGGACGCGGCGGCGACCTGGTCCTCGCCGGTCGCGTCCACACCGGGGAAGAGCCGTCCCGGGGTCGCGAACACCACTCCGGTCTCGCCGAGGGAGGGCAGGACCTGCTCGATGTAGCGGAGGAAGACGGGGCTGGGGCCGACCACGAGCACCCCGGACCGGACGAGCCGGTCGCGATCGGTGTAGAGGAGATATGCGGCACGGTGCAGCGCGACGGCGGTCTTGCCGGTGCCCGGCCCACCGTCGACCACCAGCACCGCGTTCGCCGCCGCCCGGATGATCCTGTCCTGTTCGGCCTGCAGCGTCGAGACGATGTCGTGCATCCGGCCCGTGCGCGGGGCGGACAGCGCCTCGAGGAGCATCGTGTCCCCGGTCGCGCCGAACCCGGCCTCGGCGCCCGCGCCGGCTTCGGGGGCCGCATCGCCCTCGGCGGCCCCCGAAGCCCCGTCGGCGGCGCCGGCCTGCGCGAGGTAGGCGCGGGGGTCGAGCGGGTCGTCGGCGAGGCCGGTGACCCGCCGACCGCGGGTGCGCAGGTGGCGGCGGCGGGTCAGGCCACGCGGATCGGCGATGGTCGCCTGGTAGAACGCGGTGGCCACGGGCGCCCGCCAGTCGACCAGGATCGGCTCCTGCTCCTGGTCGGTCAGCCCGATCCGGCCGATGTAGGTGCGCCCCCCGGCCGCGTGGTCCATCGCGCCGAAGCACAGCCGCCCCTCGGCGGCGTCGAGCCGGGCCAGCCGGTCGGCATGCGTCGCGGCGAACACGTCGCGTTCCACGATCGACTGCGGCGTGCCGGTGCCAGCCTCGAGCAGCACCTGTCGGAGTTGTCCTTTGGTGGTCTCCCGGACCTCGTCCAGCCGGCCGTAGAGGGTGTCGACGTAGGCCTGCTCACGGGCGAGCTCTCCGTCACGTGTCGTCGGCACCGGATGTCCCTTCGGGTCGGGTGGCGGGAGGCGGGTCGGGAGGAGGTCCCGGTGCGGGTACACGGGCGCCAACAGCCCACCACACCCGGATCATCCCGCCCGCCGAAGCGCACACCACGACGTGTCCCGCTGTCGACCTGCCGCGTCTCCCGGATGGGCGCCTTCGCCGGCCACGGCGCCGGCCGCTCCCCGGGAGGTCGCCGGGCCAACGCTGGCCCGGCACCAGCCGACCCCGAAGGACGGCACGCGGCTGCCGGTGGACGGATCGAGCGCGGATTCTCCTCGGCCACCCAGGCTACGTCCAGCTCGGCGCCGCGCGGCCGACGGCCGGGGTGACGGTCGCCGTGCCCGCCGCGCGGCGGAGCCCGCCGGGCCGCGTTCAGACGTGCGCCGGTGCCAGCTCACCGACGAGCGCGGACTCGAAAGCCGGCAGATCACCCGGCCGCCGGCTGCTGATCAGCGGATTGGGCCCCGACCGGCAGATCACGACCTCGTCGTCGACCCAGGTGGCACCGGCGTTGCGCAGGTCCGTCCGCAGACTCGGCCAGCTCGTGACCCGCCGGCCCCGGACGACGTCGGCCTCGATCAACGTCCACGGGCCGTGGCAGATCACGGCCACTGGAAGACCACGGTCGAAGAAAGTCCGGACGAACGGCACGACGCCCGGCTGCCAGCGCAAAGTGTCCGGATTGGCCACCCCGCCGGGAAGCACCAACGCGTCGAAGTCACCCGGGTCGGCGCCGGTGACCGTCGCGTCCACCGGGAAGGTGTCGGCGCGGTCGAGATGGTGGAACGCCTGGACCGTCCCCTCCTCCGTCGAGACCAGGACCGGGGTGAACCCGGCGTCGCGCACGGCCCGCCAGGGTCCGGTCAGCTCGACCTGCTCAACGCCTTCCTTCGCGGTGAGGAACGCGACCTGGCGCGCGGTGTCCGCACGGCGGCCCGCGTCATGACCGAGATTCGTCATGCTGTTCACTCCCTCGCTGAGGTCCGTTCAGCGGCCTGGGCCCCGGTCCCGGGCAGCCTGTCCGTGGTGCCGAGGCCGTCACCCGCCAGGGGCCGCCGCCTGCCGCACGTCGTCGGCGTCGTGCTCGAGCCGGGTGCGCACCAGCGCCGCGACGAGGCGCGGTACGTCCTCGCGTTCGACGAGGTCGCTCAGGTCCCGCGGGTCGGTCGGCAGGCCCAGCTCGGCCGCCGCCGCCAGCGCCCGCTGGTCCGCGTAGGGCACCAGCTCGTCCCAGGCGGCCTGGGCCTCGCGCAGGAAGATGTCCGCGCCGACCGGCCCTATCCCCTTGATCTTCTGGAGCAGGACCCGCTCACGGTCCGGGGTGCGCTCCGCCGCGTCGCGCAGGCGCCGGATGTCGCCGTCGTAGGTGTCGAGCAGGTAGGCGCAGGCGTCGCCGAACGTGCGCGAGGTGCTCTCGTCGTAGCGGGCGTACCCGCTGCGGTTGAGCACGCGGGCCCGGTCCGCCCACGACGCCTCACCCAGGGCGGCTGCGGACGTCCACCCCTGCTCACGCAGCGCACGGAACGCGCCGACGGCGATCGGCGTGCGGATGCGGGCGCTCGCGAGCAGCGCGAACACCAGCAGTCCGAACATCGACTCAGCCGTGTCGGCGGGGACGTCGACGTCGATCTCCTCGGCGTACGTGCGGCCGTGCCGGGCGAGCAGCTCACGCACGATCGCACCGGTGTCAGTTCCAGCCATGAGACTGGGCTACCCGCGACGGTCCCCCGCACTCCCGGGCCGCCTGCCGGCGCCGCGCCAGCGCAAGGGCCGGCACCGCGGCGGCCCGCGGCGGCCCGCGGCGGCCCGCGGTCGGAGTCACCGGCGTGCTAGGCGAAGGCGAACTCCCGGATCAGGCGGACGAGCTCGTGCGGGCGATCGCTCTGCACCGCGTGGCCGGCGCCGTCCACCACGACGGAGCGCAGCGCCGGCAGACGGCGGTGGAACTGCTCGACGTCGTCATCATGGACGAACCGGGACAGCGCCCCGCGCACGAGCAGTAGCGGGACAGTGATCGTGTCCACCTCCTCCCACAGGCTGTCCATGCCGGTCACCTCGGTCGTCGCGCCGGGGCCGCCCAGGTCGTAGCGCCACGCCCACCGGCCGTCGGCGCGCTGGTAGGCGTTGTGCCGCACACCGCGGCGGACGCCCGAGGCCGGCCGGTTCGGGCTGAGCCGGACCGCCGCGTCGGCCATCTGCTCGAACGAGTCGTAGGTGGGCTGGCCGCCGACCAGTGCCACCGCGCCGCGCTCCGCGGTGTTCATCGCCCGGCTCCGGTCGGCCGACTGGGGGGTGACGTCCACGATGACCGCGCGCCGGCACAGGTCGGGCCGGGTCGCGGCGAGGTGGATGGTGGTGGCGCCCCCGAGGGACATGCCGACGATGACCGCCGCGTTCGGCGCCAGCTCACCCAGCGCCGTCGCCACCGCCGCGCCGCTCGCCCACGGGCCGTAGTTCCGGTCCGGACGCCGGAACGACCGGCCGTGACCGGGCAGGTCGAAGGCGATCGCGGGCCGGCCGAGGGCCAGCGCGACCGAGTCCCAGGTATGGGCGTTCTGACCGCCGCCGTGCAGGAACACGATCTCCGGGTCGGCCGTCCCCCATCGGATGTGGCTCAACCGCCGCCCGGGTTCGACCTCCACGTGGCCGCGGGTGACCTCCGGCCGGCCCTGACGGGGGATGCCCAGCTCCTCGGCGTTCTCGTGGAGCAGCCCGAACTCGTCGTAGTCGTCGCGCTCGTAAGCCTGGTCGTGGTTGTGGTCGTGCTCTTCGGCGTCCAGCGTGCTGTTGATGTTCGGCAGATCGGCCATGATCCCGCCTCGCTCTCGTCACCGCCTGTTCGACCGCCCGGCACCGCCCGACGCGGCGGCCGACGGATCGTCAAGGGAGAATGTAGGACCCATCGGCGCGACACGTACCGGTCCGGACGGCCGGGGCAACGAGAGGAACCCATGAGCGGCTTCAGCCTCGACCTCACCGACGAGCAGACTGAGCTGCGGCGGTGGGTGCACGGCTTCGCCGCGGACGTCGTCCGCCCGGCGGCGGCCGAGTGGGACGAGCGGGAGGAGACTCCCTGGCCGGTGATCCAGGAGGCCGCCAAGATCGGCCTCTACAACTTCGACACGCTGGCCACGCTGTGGGCCGAGGAGACCGGCCTGGGCCTGCCGCTCCTCTCCGAGGAGCTGTTCTGGGGCGACGCGGGCATCGGAATGTCGATCATGGGAACGTCGCTGGCGGTCGCCGGGATCGCGTCGGCCGGCACGTTCGACCAGCTCGGCGAATGGGTGCCCCAGTGCTTCGGTGACGCCGCCGACCCGAAGGTGGCCGCGTACTGCGTGTCCGAGCCCGAGGCCGGCTCGGACGTCTCGTCGATGCGGGTCCGTGCCCGCTACGACGAGGCGACCGACGAATGGGTGATCAACGGCCAGAAGGCGTGGATCACGAACGGCGGCATCGCGAACGTCCACGTGGTCGTCGCCTCGGTCGACCCGACGCTGCGCGGCCGCGGCCAGGCCGCGTTCGTCGTCCCGCCCGGCACCCCCGGGCTGACCGGGAACAGGAAGATCAAGAAACTCGGCCTGCGGGCCTCGCACACCGCCGACGTCTTCCTCGACGACGTCCGGGTGCCCGGCCGGTGCCTGCTCGGCGGCAAGGAGAAACTGGACGAGCGGCTCGCCCGCGCCCGCGAGGGCTCCCGCTCCGCCGGCCAGGGCGCCCTGCAGACCTTCGAGATGACCCGCCCCACGGTCGGCGCGCAGGCGGTGGGCATCGCCCGGGCCGCCTACGAGTACGCGCTGGACTATGCCCGCCACCGCGAGCAGTTCGGACGTCCGATCATCACCAACCAGGCCGTCGCGTTCGCGCTGGCCGACATGCGGATGGAGATCGACGCGGCCCGCCTGCTCATCTGGCGCGCCGCGTGGATGGGCCGCAACGAGCGGCGCTTCGAGGCCGGGGAGGGCTCGATGTCGAAGCTCAAGGCCGGCGAGGTCGCGGTGTGGGCGACCGAGAAGGCGGTGCAGATCCTCGGCGGCGCCGGCTACAGCCGCGAGCACCCGGTGGAGCGCATGTACCGCGACGCCAAGATCTACACCATCTTCGAGGGGACCTCGGAGATCCAGCGGCTCGTGGTCGCGCGGGCCATCTCCGGAATGCGCCTCTCCTGATCCGCGGATGGCGGCGGTCGGAGCCGCACGGCGCACGGATTTACCGGATTGAGTCGCGGAATCCCGGCAACATACGGGGTCTGCCGACGTGAAGCAGTCTTCAATCTGGCGTAGGCCGGACCGCCGACGCGGTAACGGGGGCGATGTCGGGGGCATCGACTGCGTCTGGTGGTCCGGCCGGGGGCGCGTCAGCCGCCGGTGAGGTTCGCCGCGCTGACATAGGCCACGCTCGCGTGGCTGTCGACCGGGCGGCCCGACCCGTCGACGCACCGGACGGTGGCGGTCACGTCGTTCGGCTTGAAGCCCGACGTCCAGTTGTCCACCGAGCACCTCGAGGTCGGCTCGCCGTAGGCGGTCACGCTGAGGTGATCGGGCGTCCCGGCGACGCCGGGAAGGACCACCTCGTAGACGCCGACTCCTGTGCGCCGCACCGTGTTGACCGACCCTGCGCTGTTCGCCGAGTAGCGCGCCCAGGCGTCGACCGGGTCCCCGAGCGGCGCCGGCTCGAGGGGTCCGCCGTCGCGGACAATGCCGGTGAACAACTGCGCGAAGTCGCTCGCGCCGGTCGGCACCAGCGCGTTCCGGTCGGTGTACAGCAGGACGAACGGGGTGTCCGCCAACGTCGTGCCGTCGGCGCAGCCGACCAGGACGGACTGCCGGTCGGCCTTGACCTCCCGGCCGAGGACGTTGCACCCGGCGGCGGAGGTACCAGCCGCGTTGACCTGGAGGTTGTTCCCGGGGCGGACGAACTCCGACCCGACCAGGTCGACGGCATAGCGGCCGGTGCCGAGACGGTGGACCTGGACCATGCCGGGCCCGGACACGCTGTAGGCGTCGCGGGGCCGGGAGTCAGCGCGGCCGCCCTGGTCGAGGTGCACGTACGCATATGGAGGATCCCCGACCGATGGACGGTGGCCCTCGGGTGCGTAGGTGAACAGAAGACTGAACCGGGAGTCGACGAAGTCACCGGACGGACGGCGGCAGGCCAGGTTGACGCGCTCGTCCAGCCGCCCGGGCGGCCCGGACGCCGATCGCGCGCCGGTCACCGCGCCGGGCTCGCCCGGTGGTGGCGCCACCGCGTCCCAGTCGACGATGTGGCAGTGGGCCGGCGCGGCCGCGTCGGTGACGGCACCGGACGGCGCGTCGGCGTCGGCATCCGCGGCGCCGGTCGTGGCTGGGTTCGGGCCGGTGCCGGTTCGGCCGGCCGCGGCGGGCCCGCCGATCGCGGTCGCCAGGGCGACTCCGCGCCGCCGCGACACGCCCAGGCCGGGGAAAACCACGCTGTACCGGCCCACGGCCGTACGGGAGATCACCGGTCGGGCCTCGGCCAGGGCGTCGACGACCTGCCAGCTCCCGGCCGCGGCGGAGTCGGGGGGCTCCAGCGGAGCCGCGGGCGACACGACGTCGGAGCGCAGGAAACCCCAGCGGGGGCCGATGGGATCGCCGCTCCCGGCACCGCCGTTCCCGCCGTCACCGGGCCCGCCGGCCGCGTACGCGGCGGGATCATCACGGACGGCGGCGAGCGTGACGAGCGTCACCGCGGTGATCAGCGCCAGGACGGCGAGCACCGCACTGGTCACCGTGGCCCGACTAAAACGCGGCACGCGTCCAGCCCTTTCGTCGTCGGCGCTCGCGACCGCGGCCGTGCCCACCCCATCCGGGCGCGAGGTACGTCGTAGCCGAGAATGGCACAACTGTGGGTGCACCCGCACAGAGACCCCGGGCATGCATGTAACAGGCCAGATCATCAGGTACCCGACAGATCAGCGCGGCTGCGGCGGGTGAAACGGTCCGTGGCCGGCGGGTCCCTCCGCGCCCGCCGCTGCGCCGAAGCGGGCCGCCGGGCGGCGACAATCACCGTGCCGACATCACCCCGGCGACCTGCAGGAGGACATTCCATGGGACGGTTCAGGCCGATTCTCCGCCGCGGTGGCCTCAGCTTTCTGCTCGCGGTTCTGGCGGCGACCGGGGCCGCGTGCCAGCCCGGTCCGGTGCGCGGCCCGGGCGGTGGGGCCGATTCCCCTCCCGCGGCCGACACAGATGCCACACCACGCCCGGACCCGGAAGACCTACGCCGTGTCTCGGCGGAAATAGAACGCCGGGTCACGTCCTATGCCCAGACCCATGACACCTCGTACTCCTTCGGGGTCTACATCGATTCCGGGATAGGACGGGTCATCCTGGAGACCGACGCCCCCGCGAACGTGACGGACCAACTCGTCGGCGCCGACGCCGATCTCGTCCAGATCCGGCGGGAAAAGGTCGAGGACTACTAGCCGCGGACATCACCGCACAACGCACTGTTTGTGCGGCTTGCCTTGTCAAGAAGGAGACAGGCGTCGAAACATCGACGCTCCGAACCACCTCGGTACTGTGCCGACGATCTCCAGTGATTCGGAGAGATGCACCAGGTGGGCAGACAACCTGAACGCATCCGACAATCGTTCTGCAGATTTTCGGAGAGTACATAGGTGAGAAATTCCAGATCGAGGCTCCGCTGGGGCGGAGCCGGCCTGGCGATGGCCGGATTCACCGTGATCGCGAGCACGATTCCGGTGTACGCCGCGAACTCGTCAGGCGACAGCAAGGCGACCATCGCGGTCGACAACGCGGTGGCCGCTCCGGCCGCGGATGCCACCTTCGCGACGGACCAGGTCGCGGCCGATCTGGCCGCGACCTCAAGCACGATCGGGTCGAAGGTCGTCTCCTTCGTCCAGGCCAAGGGCACCTCCTACACCTTCGGCGTCTACGCCGATCCCGACCTGGGCAAGGTCATCGTCGAGACCGACGCGCCCGCGCGGGACGTGGCCGCGCTGCTCGGCAAGGACGCGAGCCAGGTCGTGGTCCGCAAGGGGAAGGTCACCGACCTGTTCAGCCGGCGCGACGACGTCCCCGCATTCTGGGGTGGCGCCGGGATCAGGTCCGGTGGGGCCATCTGTTCCTCGGGCTACACCGTCGCCAACTCGGCGAACACCCGCTACCAGGTGACCGCCGGGCACTGCGCGCCCAACGGCGCGACCGAGGTCACGGAGCTGGGCAACCGCACCTTCGGCGTCGTCAGCGGCAACGGTCTGCCCAGCAAGGACATGGAGCTGCTCGGCGGCCAGTCGTACGGATCGTTCATCTACGGCGGCGGCGTCAACAGCAGCACCGGTTACCACGTCGCCGGCGCCGGCAATCCCGTCGTCGGTTTCACCAACTACTGCCACAGCGGCCGCACGACGGGTGAGAACTGCGGGCACACCGCGCAGAGCGTCACGGCCACCGTCTGCACCAGCAGCGGCTGCAAGTCGCCCGTGGCCGCCTTCACCGGCGGTGTCCTCCCACAGGGCGGCGACTCCGGCTCGCCGTTCTTCGTCGGCTCCACCAGCGGCACCGACAAGCACATCCGCGGGCACGTCATCGCGGGTAACGGAACCACCTCGTACGCCGAGCTGTGGAACAACGTCGCGGCACGCTACGGCGTACATATCGTGACATAGTTCTCGCACGCCTGTTCACGAACCGGTCGGACCCGAGCGCACTCCTCTCGCCCGGGTCCGGCCGGTCTCTCGTTTCAAGGCCCACCACCTACCGGAACGCCGTTTTCCCGTCCACCGGCCGCGCGCCGGACGACAGGCGTCACGCGGCCCGGCAGCGCACACACAGGCATCCGAGGCACGCTTTACGGGAGGTGGTGGGCCGGGCATTCCGGCCAGGAGACCGTCGACGGTCGGGGGCCCGCCGGGTCCGGGGCTGTCGACGTGGCTCCGCCGGCCGTCTAGGCGGCCCGGACCTGGCTGTTCCCGCCCACCGCCCGGTACCTGTTCCCGCCCACCGCCGGTGGCCGTCCCGGTGGGCTGCCGCGCGGGCACGCCACCCGGAACAATCGCACAGCATTGTCGGAGCACCGACACCGACCCCGCGCCGGCGGGCATGTCCGCCCAAAGACAGCCGGGCGGGGTGCGCTTTCACCACCGCCCCCGCATACAGTGATGCCGACTGCACAGGATTCTCTTCCGATTCGCGGGAATGGCGCTCGGACCCAATTCTGTGGTAGTGATCTACCGATAGTGAACAGACTCCGGTACACGGCGGCGATCCTCACATGAGGCACTCGACCCGCCACGGCAGGTGAGGGTGGGCTCGATGTCATCGGATGCCGGTGTGACGGCGAGGACCGTTCCGCTCGGCGCGGACGATCCCCGTGAACTCGGTTCGTACCAGTTGCTGAGCAAGCTCGGCCAGGGCGGCATGGGCACGGTGTACCTGGGCAAGTCGCAGCAGGGCCGCTATGTCGCGATCAAGGTGATCCGCGCCGACGTGGCCGACGACTCCGAGTTCCGCGCCCGGTTCCGACTCGAGGCCGAGACGGCTCGCCGGGTCGCCCGGGTCTGCACCGCGGAGGTCCTCGACGCCGACCCGGACGCGCCCCAGCCCTACCTGGTCACCGAGTTCATCGAGGGCGAGACCCTCTCGCGTTTCGTCGCCCGCAACGGCCCGCTCGCCGACGCCAATCTCGAGCAGCTCGCCGTCGGGGTGGCGGCGGCGCTGACCGCGATCCACCGGGCCGGCATCGTGCACCGCGACCTCAAGCCGTCGAACGTCGTGCTCTCACCGTTCGGGCCCCGCGTCATCGACTTCGGCATCGCCCGCGCGCTGGACGCCGCCACGAACCTCACCGGTGACCTCCAGCAGCTCGGCACCCCCGCCTTCATGTCCCCCGAGCAGATCGAGGGCGGAACCGTCACCCCGGCCGTCGACATCTGGGCGTGGGGCGGTGTGGTGACCTACGCCGCCACCGGGCGCTACCCGTTCGGGGACGGCAACGCGCAGGTGCTGCTCTACCGGGCGTTGCACGAGGAGCCGCGGCTCGACGGCGTCGACCCGGCGCTGCACCCCATCGTCTGGCACGCGATGCGCAAGAACCCGACCACCCGGCCGACCGCGCAGCAGCTCATGCTCCGCCTGCTCGGTGACTCCGGCGAGGACGCCGACGCCACGATCGACCCGCGTGAGGTCACCAACGTCCTGCAGGGCTGGAACCTGCCCGTGCCCGGCAGCGGCCCGGCGGAGGACGGCCCGACGATGGCCACCGCGGCCGGGACCCAGGGCCCCGCCGGCTACAGCAGCACCGAGGCCCCCACCAGGCTGCCGACCGGCGTCGGCAGCCGACCGGGCGCCCAGGGCGGCTTCCACCCCCAGGCAGGCGGCCCGACGCCCCCTGCGCAGGGCGGCGACACTCCGGGTACGGGCGGCACGGGCGGCGCGTCAGCTAAGAAGCGCCGCACGCCCGTAATCGTCGGCGCCGCGGCGGCGGTCGCGGCGGTGGTCGTCGCCGCGACCCTGATCGCGACCAGCGGCGGCGACGACAGCGACGACAGCTCCACCGCGTCCAGCGGGTCAGCCCCCGCCAGCGGCGGGGCCGCGTCCGGGATTCCGCAGGCGGCAACCCCGCTCGACCTCGACACGATGGTCTTCGCCAGCGACCAGAACGGCAACTACGACCTGTTCACAGGCCGCGTTCCCCCCGCGCAGGGGGAGCTCACGGACATCAAGCCGATCACCACCGCGGCCGAGAACGACATGCTGCCCTCGATCAGCAAGGATCGCCGGACGGTCGTCTTCTTCCGCAAGGGCTCGCCCAACGCCCTCTACGCGGTGGCGGCGGACGGATCGGGGTCCCCGGTGAAGCTGTTCACCAGCGGCCCCGCGGCGAAGCTGACGATCGCCGACGACGCCCGGCCATCGCTGTCTCCGGACGGCAAGTTCCTCGTCGTGCGGTCGACGACCGATGAGTCCGGATTCCCGAACCCGGGTCTGTATGTGGTCTCGCTCGACGGCGCCGGGTTGTTCCGCCTCGGCGCCAAGCCCCAGGCGACCGACCCGGCCTGGTCACCGAGCGGTGAGCTCATCGCCTACTGGTCGTCCGAGACGGAGAGCGACCGCGGCTTCATCGTGACGATCCCGGCGAGGCCCGACTCCCAGCCGACGCCGATCACCAACGGCCAGGGCAACCGGGACGCCGACCCGACCTTCTCCCCGGACGGCAAGCGGATCGCCTTCAGCCGCGAGGTCGACGGTGACCTCGAGATCTACCAGATGAACACCGACGGCTCCCAAGTGGAGCGTGTCACCGCCGAGCCGGGGCGGGACCAGGATCCGGCCTACTCACCCGACGGAAAGCTCCTGAGTTTCACCGGCGAGCGGGGCACGCCGCTCCGCCGGATCTACCTCACGGACCCGGCGGACACGACCGCGGCGGACCGTCTCCTCACCAGCACCGCAGGCTTCCACATCCGCTGGGCGAGCGGCTGACCAAACCTCACCCCTCCCCGCGGGGAGGACCGCCTCCATCCCGAACAGCGTGATCGCCTGACGCGAGACACAGCGTCAGGCGATCACGCTGTTCGGGATGGTTCTGGTTTCAGCCCCTCGACAGCGGTACTTGCGGTCCCGATGGCGGACCGACACCGTTTACCCCGGTGTGCCGGGAAGTCTGCTCGGCGAAGCGAGCTGTGTTGCGCCCCGCCGTGTTAGTCGACCTTCCCTGGAGACCTCTGGTCATCCTTGAGCGCGTTGCCGTGTCCGAGCCCGAAGACCGGTCGTAGCCCACTCCGTCCCCTGCCCGGTTCGTCCCCTGCCCGGTTCCTTCCATGAGCTGCCGACGTCTCTGCCGTTGGCAGTGCTGCGGTGAATCGTTTTTCGATTCTCCGAGAAGGACGCCGCGCTCACCGACCTGATATCCGCCGACCTGACGCCACCAACGAAATGAGACATGGAGACGGTCGTGTTGGCCGTCGCGGCCGATCTGAGAGTGAGACGCGACATGGCAGGGTTCTGCTGGGCGGAGTGTTCGGGTTCGGCCAGGGCGGCATGGCCACGGTTCTTCCTGGTTCAGTGCTCATGACGACCGTGGTGCTGACCTGCTGGACGCTTTCCGGCGGGGAGCCCTGAGCGAACAGTGCCACCTGCCCGGGCTGGCCTGGTCAGGAACACCTCACCGGCCGGAGCTGGCGAGGCGGCGCCGGATTCGCGAAGCCAGATGGTTCGGATCGTGCAGGTCGCTCCAGGTGAGCCACAGGGTGCTCATGCCGAGGTCGGCCAGTTGCGCCTGTAGCCGGCTCCGGTGGGCGGTCTGCCGCTCCCGGGCCGGCGGGGCCGCGAGCTCGTAGGTCTGCACCGCCAGCCCGGCCGACGGCCAGGCGAGATGCACCCGCTCACCGGCCCGGCCGGTGGCCGGACCGGGCGGCGCCCACCGGACCGCCTCCGGTTCGAGGCCCGCCTCGGCCAGGGCCAGGCGCACCCGCGACTCCAGCGGGGTGCCCGCGCGCCCGTCCACCAGGTCCCATAACCGGGTGATGCCGGGTGGCCCCTCACCTGCATCGTTGCGACGCAGCACCGCCTCCTTCAGGTCCACGTAGTCGGGCGAGGGACGCACCGCGCCGAGAGCCGCCCCGGATGTACCGCGACCGTTCGGCCAGCCGAGGTGCAGGAGAGCGTCCAGCATCGGTACGGAGATCGCGCGGTCGAGGCGGAGGATGATGTCCTGCAGCGTGCGGTGGGCGGTTGTCGCCTCGATGCCGGCGAGGTCCGTCGTCTCGCCTGGCGTCAGCTCCATGCAGTGACGCCGGCAGCCACGCCGGCCGCGGAACGCGGCCCCGCCCGGGAAGGCGACGTCGACGGGCTCGGTCGTGCCCTGGGGTGGCAGACCGGGGAGCCCGTGCAGCCGGGCCGCGGTCAGTAGGCAGACCGTCCCGCCGGCGGCCGCGAGCGCGGCCCGAGCATGGGCACGCACCCGGTCACGCACCGGAGGGATGACGAGGGTGCCACGGATCGGGGTGTGCCAGCCGTGGGCCCGCCGGCGGGCGGCGATCGCCCCGTCGGACAGGCCGAGCCCGCGGGCCTGGCTACGGGTGATCATGTCGTCCTGCCTCCGGGCCAGGGCGACGACTCGGTCGTGAACGTCCGGCATGCGCCCGAGTCTGCGCCGCCACGCGGCACGCCGGCCGGCCCCGGCCGCCGGTGTGGACGACCAGATCCCGTACGAGCTTGTCCACCGGCCGGCCGGCCGGAACACCGAAGGGGCGGTGCCCACCCTGGTCGAGGGTGGGCACCGCCCCTTCGAGCGTGCCGTGTGTGCGCGACCGCGACCGCGCTGGCGGTGGGGTGGCGGTGGCGCCTAGCGGACGGGAGCGGCCGGGCGGCGCTTCGCCGTCTTCGGGTCCATCCGCCGCACCAGCAGCGAGGTGACGATCACGCAGATGGTGCCCACCGCGAGGGCACCACCGAGGTCGATCAGGAACTGGGTGCTCGTGAAGTCGTACAGCGGGTCGGCCGGGAAGTCCGGGTTGATCGGAGTGCCGAAGCCGGAGATCTTGTTCAGGTCGATCACCGAGGCGAGGGCGGCGAAGCCCCACCGGGCCGGTGCGATCCAGCTGGCCTGCTCGAGGCCGTCCGTCCCCTCCGCGGGAACCAGACCGCCGGAGAAGACCAGCTGGGCCATGGTGATGAGCACCAGCAGCGGCATGGTCTTGTCCGCGTTGTCGACCAGCGCGGAGATGACCAGGCCGAGCATGGCCGAGGCGAGCGACAGCGCGATCACGGCGACCGCGGCCTCGAGGAAGGGGAAGCCGAACAGCCCTTCACCCATCTTGCGGCCGGCCAGGGCGATCGTCGTGAACACCAGGGCCTGCAGGGTCGTGACCAGGGTCAGAACCAGGACCTTCGAGCCGATATAAGCCGTCCGGGATAGGCCGATCGCCCGTTCTCGGCGATAGATCGGTCTCTCCTTGACGATTTCTCGTACCGAGTTCGACATGCCCATGAAACAGGCACACAGTGTTACGACCAGTAGGACCGTCGGGGCGTCTCTGTTGGGCCCGTCCGCTTGCACCACCAGATCCCCGGGGATTGCTCGTGGGATCGCCCCGAGAAGGAACGGGAAAGCGATGATCAGGCGTAGGTAGGACTTGTCGGAGGCGACGACGGCCATCGTCCGTCGACTCAGCGTGACGAGCTGAGAGATGACCGACTGCTGCCGGATGGACGGCAGGTCCTCGGGCGCCGGCCGCGCCGACGGCGCGGTGATCGACGCCGGGACGTAGTACCGCGACTGCCGGAACCGGGCCGCCGACTCGGCACCCGGGGTCGCCTCGAGGGTGAGGAAGACGTCCGGGTAGTCCTTCGCGCCGAAGAAGGGCAGGGCGTCGCCGGGCGGGCCGAAGTAGGCCACGTAGCCACCGGGCGCGAGGACCAGCACGTAGTCACAGAGGTCGAGCTGGGCGACGCTGTGCGTGACGACGACGACCGTACGGCCGTCGTCCGCCAGCTTGCGCAGCGACTCCATGACGTTCTTGTCCATGCCCGGGTCGAGACCGGACGTCGGCTCGTCCAAGTAGAGCAGGGTCGGCCTGGTCAGCAGCTCCAGGGCGACCGAGGTCCGCTTACGCTGACCACCGGACAGCCGCGACACCTGGGTGTTCGCGTGGGCGGTCAGGCCCAGCTCGGCGAGGACCTCGTCGACCCGCTGCCGACGCTCGGCCTTCGTCGTGTCCGGCGGGAACCGCAGCTCGGCGCCGAACTCGAGCGCCCTGCGGACGGTCAGCGACGTGTGCAGCAGGTCCTCCTGCGGCACGTAGCCGATCCGGCGGCGCAGTTCGTCGTACTCGGAGTACATGTCCCGCCCGGCGTAGCGGACGTTGCCCTTGTCCGCCGGGCGGAACCCGGTCAGCGCGTTGAGCAGGGTCGACTTGCCGGCACCGGACGGGCCGACCACGCCGAGCAGCGCACGCCCGGGAAGCTTGAAGGTCATGTCGTGCATGAGCTGCTTCTCGCCGGCCCAGACGTTCAGGGCATCGGCCTCGAAGCTGACGTCGCCGGAGTCGAGGTACTCGACGAGAAGCTCGCCCTCGAGCTGGAAGACGTGGTGGCCGATGGCGATCACGTCGCCCTGGCTCACGTTCGCCCGGCTGATGCGGCGCCCGTTGACGAAGACGCCGTTGGCCGAGTCGAGGTCGGCGATCTGCAGCCCGTTGCGGTTGATGTAGAGCTCGGCGTGCCGGCGGGAGGCCAACAGGTCGGTGATGACGATGTCGTTGTCGCGGGCCCGGCCCAGCGACATCGTGCCCTGCCGGAGCCGGTAGGTCGTCCGGCGCTCGTGCTCCTGATCCAGGCTCGTCGAGCCGGACGGCGTCCGTGCCGGGTCGTAGCCGCTGCCGCCACGGCCGCCGCCGGCGGCCGGCCCGGTCGGCGACGACGAGCCGCGCCCGCCGCCCTGGCCCCGGGTCGGGGCGGTGGGCCGCGGGGGCTGGTAGCCGCTGGAGCCGGGCAGCATCGTCTGCATGTCGTAGCCGGCCGGGTCGTACTCGGGCTCGTCGTCGAACCCGCCGCGCGCGGCGGGGAACTCGGGCATGACCACGACCTCGGGCCCGCTGGGAGTGCCGAGCCGGAACCGGACCTCGCCCTGTACGCTCACCGACTCGGGCATCCGCTGGCCGTCGACCCAGGTGCCGTTGGAGCTGATGTCGCGGACGGACCAGCCCGATCCGGTCTGCTCGACCAGCAGGTGCCGTCGGGAGACGCGACTGTCGGCGATGACGTAGTCCGCGGTCCGAGCACGTCCGATGATGAACTGCTCACCTGCCGGCACAGTGGCGGCACCGGCCTCGGTGACGACTCTCAGATACGTCGTCTGCACGACTCTCCCCCTTCACGACGGGACGCAGGCCGGGATGCCCCGCCGAAATCCTCTTCTGCACATCGTCCGGATCGGTCTCCGGACGGGACGGGCAACGGTGCCACCACCGGTGGATCCTCACTACCTTGACCGATCTTGCGGGATGCCGCAGATCGTAGCGTCGGGTGTCGACCTTGATCCAGCCCGGGTGACGCGAGCGCCGTCGAACGGGCCGCTTCAGCCGTTTCTGGAGCCGACACCTCTAACCCTCCTCGCGTCGTTCGTTCACTTCCCGGTGCCTTTCATATCTCGCCAGCAGCGGAGCTGTGACCGAGTGTGGCAAGTCCGGCACGAGCACCGGCGACGAGGACGGGATCGGTGCACCACCGACAATGCCCGTCCGGAAGACCCGGGAGCAGCTTCTGTCGCCGATCTGACCCGCTACCGTACGCGCCCGCGGCCCGCGCGGACACCCCTCCGCCGCGATCTCCATGGTGCCCGTGGACGCCACCGCGGGGGGCACTGTGGCCGCCCCCCGCCGCGGGAGCTCCGCGGCCCACCACCGCCCGGCGCCGCCGGGCGGCTCGGCGGCCACGACCCCGCGCCGGGGCCTCTGGCCAGCCCTCGACGCGGCGATACGCCCGAATTATCACGATCTTGCGGGTCACTGCCCGCCAGCCGACTGAGGGGCGGCCGGCAGGATGACGTCCTTGGCCGTCGCGGTGAGTGAGAGGCCCGAGGCGTCCGTCGACGCCGCGACGATGTTGAGGTCGAACGGCAGTCCGGCGATCGGGATGGGGATCGAGTCGAGCCGAAGACCCGCGGGGAGCGGGATGTTGGCGTTGATCGCGCCCTTCAGCGACAGCTCCGACGGCACGAGGGTGAGCGCGTTGTCCTGAACCTCGAAGGTGGTCACGCCACCGATCTCCTGCGATCCGAGAAACCCGGTGTCGATCCGGCTGGAGATCTCGACCCGGTCACCGCCGTCCACCGGGTTGACCTGAACCGGCGGATCCTGCTTCGCGAGGTAGGTGTTCAGGTCGTCATAGCTGATCCGAACCGTCGCCCGGACGTCGTCCACCGGCACCTCGCCGACGTTGTCGGAGAGTGCGTCGCCGAGCGGTACGTGAAGGCCTTTGAGATTCGCGTGGACCTGCGAGATACGCGGGCCGGGGGTTGGTATTCCCTCGATCGTGACGCCGATGTCCTTGAACTTTCCGAACAGCACCTGGGTGAGGAACGGGAAGCCGCCGATGGTGACGTTCTTCACCGTCGGCGGAGTCGCGCCGGGCTCCAGGCTCTCCGCGACGCTGACCTCGATCTGCTTGACCATCTGGTCCTTGGCGATCGCGACCGCCACCCGGTCGCCCACCACGAAGAGCACAAGGAGGACCACAACAACGATCGCGAGGATGCGCCCGCGGCGCCGCCGCCGAGCGGGCGCCGGGCCCGGCTCCGGGCCCGAGCCACCCGGCGGACCACCGGGGCCGCCCGGCAGACCCCCGCTGTCGGACGCGGCCGGGTAGGCCTCCCCGTAGTTACCGTTCCCGGGCACCGGGCGGACATGGCCGCCGCTGTCGGTGTAGGTGCCCGCGGCCTGACCAGGCTGGCCGTACTGGGGGCCGGTCGCACCGGGCCGCGGGGACTGACCGGAGGCCGGCCCCGTCCACAGGTCACCCGGCCCGACGGGCGCCGCCGCGCCAGGGGCCCCGGCACCGCGCCGGACCGCGTCGATGGCCCCGCCGAGCGTGGGCTCCGTCATCGGGGGCACGTGATCGTGCTCCGGCTGCTCGTCGGCAGGGCGCACCGGACGGCCGGGGCGGAACGCGTCCGCGGGTGGTGGAGGACCGGCCGGGCGGAACGCGTCCGCGGGTGGCGGCGGGGCCGCCGGGGCTCCTGGCCGGGAGCGGCGCCGCACGTCCTGGGTCGGCCTGGTGCCGCCCTCGCCCCCGCCGGATCCCCCGGGGGGCATGACATTGGTGGCGTCCGCGGGCTCCTGCCCGTCCCCGCCGCGCCCGTGGTTCACCGGAACATCTCCCGCTCCGCGCCACGTCGGGGCCTCCGGCGTGGCGCCGCCGTGTCACAGTCGGTCATGTCGAGTCGTCCACCGCCCCGATCAACGATCGGCGTGGCCCGGCCGGCGGCACGGCCCCGCACGCATCGCCCCACAGCCCCGGGGCCCCGTGCCTGGCCGGCACGGGCCCGATCGGGCGGCGGAAACGAGGTGACGGTCGGCGGCACGGTGACGGCCGAAGCACTCGACCACGAGCCTTCGACCGGCCGGGCCGCCGTCCGAACCGTCGGCCCATCAAAAGATGGTCGCACGTGGGGCGGCTGGACAGCGGTGTCGGGTCCGATCACCTGTGTTGTGTACGTGTCGGATTACCGACCCGGACATTCGTCGGTGACGCGCTGTTCCATGACTCGCGGCGAAGCGCCCCGTTCGATCCGTTTTCCGTGCGTTGTCCACCCGAGCCGGACGGTGCCGCCAGAACCGGCGATGTCCGGCCGAGCCGGGCGGGGCCGGGCGGGGCCTGCGGGCCGCCGGCGGCATCGTCAGGTCAGACCTCCAGCGGGAGCTGGGCGGCGCCGCGGCGCCGGCGCGGTGGGGCGGCGAGGCGGAACGCCGTCCCGCCCGGAGCCGCGAACGCGTGCCAGAAGTGATCGGCGACGGCTTCCGGCAGCAACGGCCCGGACAGCCCGACCCGGCCGTCGAGCACCACCGTGCGCAGGCGAACGCCCTGGGCGGCGAGCCCGGGAGCCATCGCCCCGCCCATCGCCGCCAGGCCGGCCTTGCCCACCGCGAGCGCGAAACGCCCCGCCGCCGGCTCGCTGCGGGTGCCCGCGACCGTCAGCAGGACGGTGGCGCCCGGCCGGTCCACCAGCAGGGGCACCGCCGCCTGGACAGCGGTCAGCGCCCCGGTCACGTTCACCGCGAGAGTCTGGTTCATGGAGTCCGCCCGCACCGAGAACGCGGTGCCGCGGATGCTCAGCTTGGCGTTGTAGACCAGCACGGTCAGCCCACCGATCGCGGCGGCGAGCCGCTGCGTCGCCGTCCCGAAGGCCGCCTGGTCGGTGACATCGGCGACCGCGCCCGTGACGTCGTGGCCGTCCGCGGCGAGCTCGGCGGTAATCCGGGCCACCGTGTCGGAGGAGCGCGAGAGCACGCCGAGCGCGAACCCCTCCTCTGCGAACCGGCGCAGCAGCGGGCCGCCGAAGGCGGCACCCGGCCCCACCACGATCAGCCCGCGGGTCGGCGGCGCCGGCTCCCGGCCGGTGGCCGTGCCGTTGTTCATGTGCCCATCCTGACGCGCGATGTCCTCCCCCGTGTCGCGATGCGACCGGTTCGGCCAGGTCGCGCCCGAATCATCACCCCCGACGGCCCGGGCCGGCCAGAACTGCCCTCAACGCGAGCTGGACGACGTCCGACTGCCGGCGCGGTCGGTGCGGTTGGCAGTGCCGGTGCGGCTGCCGGTCCCGGCGCGGTTGGCGGTGCTGGTGCGGCGGCGGCGGCGGCGCGACAGCAGTGGACGGCGGGGCCGCTTCGGGCGGCCGCCACGGCGCTCGACCGGCCGGGCGCCGGTGGCTGCCCGGCCGACGCCGGATGCCGCACGGTTGGCAACCACGTCCCCGCCGGCCGGGCGGGCGGCGGGGATCGCGTTCGCGGCTCGGATGGGCGCCGCCCGGCGGTAAACGACCGCGAGCACGGCCGCGACGGCCAGGATGGGAAGCGAGATCAGCACCAGGGCGACGATGACGGCGGCGAGTGTCTGCATCCTGGATCGATACCCAATGTGTCCGCAACGTCACACGGAGCCCCGTTACCCGGCGAGATCCGGTATCGACGACCCCGGTGGGCCGTGGGCGGTATCCGGACGGCGGCGCTACTCGGACGGCGGCGGCACGAGGACACCCGGGTTGAGGATGCCCGCCGGGTCCAGCACGGCCTTCACCGCGCGCAGGACGGCGACGCCCACCTCGCCGACCTCCGCGGGCATCCAGGGACGGTGGTCCGTGCCGACCGCGTGGTGATGGGTGATCGTGCCACCGTTCGCCATGATCGTGTCTCCGGCGGCGCGCTTCGCCCGGTCCCAGCGGGAGATCGGGTCCGGGCCCTCGGCGCAGACGACCGTGAAGTAGAGCGACGCCCCCGCCGGGTAGACGTGCGAGACGTGGCAGAGAACGACGGCCGGCGACCCGTCGGACTCGATCGCGCCGGTCACCGCCGCGCGGACCGCCGCGTACAGCGTCGGGATCGTCGACCAGTACCCGGCCGTCTCCAGGGTCTCGGCGAAGATGCCCTCGTCCAGGAGCGCGTCGCGCAGGTATGGGGCGTGGAAGCGGCCGGCGGCCCAGTCCCGTCCCACGTCCTCGCCGAGCGGGCGGGCGCCGGCGTCCCTCAGGGCCGCGCGGACCTCCGCGGCGCGTCCGGTCACCTCGTCCTCGCTCCCCTCGTACCCGGTGACCAGGTAGCACCCGCCCGAGGCGGTGACATCGGCGGCGGCATCGGCGCCCGCGGGGCCGTCGGCCGCGTTGGCGGCATCGGCACCGGCGGTGACATCGGTGCCCGCACTGACGGCGTTGGCCAGGCCGGCGGCCGTCTCCAGTTCGTCGGAGAGGCGCAGGACGGTGGGCAGCAGGTCCCGCTGGGCCAGCTCGCGCAGCAGGTCCAGGCCGGTGGCCAGGTCCGTGACCCGCCAGCCCTCGTACCGCCGCCGCGCCGGGGCCGGGCGCACCCGCGCGGTGACCTCGGTGATCACCCCGAACGCGCCCTCGGAGCCCAGCGCGAGCTGGCGCAGGTCGGGACCGGCCGCCGACGCCGGCCCCCGCCCCGGCTGCCACGTCCCCACCGGGGTCGCCAGCCGCAGCCCGGTGACGAGCTGGTCGAACCGCCCGTAGCCGGCCGATGCCTGGCCGCTCGACCGGGTCGCCGCGAACCCGCCGATCGTGGCGTACTCCCACGACTGCGGGACGTGCCCGAGGGTCAGGCCGTGCTCGGCGAGCAGCGCCTCCGCGGCGGGCCCGCGCAGGCCGGCGCCCAGCACCGCCGTCCCGGAGAGCTGGTCGACGCGCAGGAGGCCGTCGAGCCGGTGCAGGTCGAGCGCGACGGCGCCGTGCCACCGGGGTGCGCCGTCGGGTGCCTGACCCGGCGGGAGCCGGGGGGTGAGGCCGCCGACGACCGAGGTGCCGCCACCGAACGGGACGACGATCACGCGGTGGCGGGAACAGATCCGCAGCACCGCGAGGACCTGGTCGTGATCGAACGGCGCGACGACGGCGTCGGGCGCGTCGGAGGCGTCCCCGGACCGCAGCCGCAGCAGGTCGACGGTGGAGCGGCCCCGGCAGTGGCGGATCCGCGCCTCGCGGTCATCCCGGACATGGCCGGCGCCGACCACGGCCCGCAGCTCGTCCAGCACCTCACCCGGCAGGCGGACCGGCGGGAGCGTGATGTCGGCGAGCGCGACCGGCGCGCTGGGGCGGGACGGAATGCCCAGCTGGCCGAGCAGGTCGCGGACGGCGCCCGGCAGCGGGTGGTGCGCGGCCGCGGCGCCCCACCCCCACCAGACCGGATCGGCGGGCGCGGTCGGGGTGGTGTCCCCCGGGCCCGGTGCCGGACGGACGCTCTGGTCCCCAGGACTCCCCGCGCCCGGCCTGGGGGAAGCGCCGGGGGGCGGGGTCGTCGCCTCAGTGGTCATCGCCGTCACCTCATCCGTTCGCATCCGTTCCGCCGGGGTCGAGGCGGTATCGTCGATACGCTGTGACAACTCGAGTAACAGTGTCACACGATCCCGTCCCGGGCACAGTCAGGGCTGAGCTGGCGGAGCGCCCCGACGGGTGGGAGCGGCGAGAGCCGCGGGAGGGAGACAGCCGGTGACCGGGCCGACATCACCCCACACCCTGCCGGCGCCCGGCCGCGGCTCCGCGCGGGCCGGCGCCTTACCCCTTGACCGCTCCGGGCCCGCTCCGGGAACCGCTCCCGGTGCGGGCCGGCGCGGCGAGAGCGCCGACGCGGCCGTCCTGGATGCCGCCGCCGCGTCGCTGCTCAGCGTCGGCGTGCGTCGGACGACCGCCACCGACGTGGCCCGGCGCGCCGGCGTCAGCCGGATGACGCTGTACCGGCGCTGGCCCGACCTGCGCTCCCTTGTCGGCGACGTGATGACGCGCGAGTGGGGCCGGATCGTCACGGCCGCGGCGCGGGCGGCCGAGCCGTCCCTGGCCGCCGGCACGCGGGCCGGCCTGGTGCGCTACCTGGTCACCGCGGCGCAGACCTTCCGCGCGAACCCGCTGTTCCGCAAGATCCTTGAGACGGACCCGGAGCTGCTGGTCCCCTACGTCCTGGAGCGTCTCGGCGCGACCCAGCGGCTCGTCCTGGAGCTGCTGTGCGAGCAGCTGCGCGAGGCGCAGGCGGGCGGCGCCGTCCGGGCGGGTGACCCGGCGACCCAGGCACGGATGGTGCTGCTCGTCGTGCAGTCGTACGTTCTCTCCGCGGACACGCTGGGCGACGAGATCACCGAGGAGGCACTGGCGCGTGAGCTCTACCTGACACTGGACGGCTACCTGGCCCCGCGCGCCGGCGAGACAGCCGAGGCCGCCTTCGACGCCACTGACGCAACTGACGCTGTCAGGGCCGTTGACGTCGTTGAGGCCGTCGAGGCTGCTGACGCAGTTGACGAGATCCGGCCGATCGAGCACCCGGGAGCGCCGTCATGAGCACACCGTTCGACCGCTCGTCGCTCACCGCCGACCGCCGTGCCCGCGAGCTCGGCGAGCTCGCGGGCGGCGAGGCCGTCGATCTCCTCGTCGTCGGCGGCGGCGTCACCGGCGCCGGGGTGGCGCTCGACGCGGCCTCGCGCGGGCTGTCCGTCGCGCTGGTCGAGGCGCACGACCTGGCCTTCGGCACCAGCCGGTGGAGCTCGAAGCTCGTCCACGGCGGGTTGCGCTACCTCGCCTCCGGTGACCTCGGGCTGGCCCGGGAGAGCGCGCTCGAACGCGAGATCCTGATGCGCCGTACCGCCCCGCATCTGGTGCACCCGCTGCCGATCGTGCTGCCGCTCACCGAGAACGTCCCCGCCGGCTCGGCGATGCTGGCCCGGGCCGGGATGGGCCTGGCGGACCTGCTGCGGCGGGGCGCCCGGACCCCCGGCACGGTGCTGCCGCCGCCGCGGCGGCTCTCGGCGGTCGAGACGCTCGGGATGGTCCCCGGGCTGCGCGAGGCCGGGCTGCGCGGCGGCCTGCTCCACTGGGACGGCCAGCTCGTCGACGACGCCCGCCTGGTCGTGACGATCGCCCGGACGGCGGCGGCGTTCGGCGCCCGGGTGCTGACCCGGGTCCGCGTGCTGTCGGTGGAGAGCCCGGGGTACGCGCGGCGCGGCGCGGCACGGCACGGCGGCCTGCCGCCGGAGCCGGTCGGCGTCGAGGTGGTCGACACCCTGACGGGCACCCGGTGCACACTGCGGGCCCGCACCGTGGTGAACGCGACCGGGGTCTGGACGCCCGCGCTCGCCCCGGAGGTCAGGCTCCGCCCCAGCCGCGGCACCCACCTGGTGCTGCCCGCGGCGGCGTTCGGCGGCACGCCGACGGCGCTGTCGGTGCCGATTCCCGGCGAGCGGAACCGGTACGCCCTCGTGCTGCCGCAGGGCGACGGGCGAGTGTACGTGGGACTGACCGACATCCCGACGGACGAGGTCGCGGACGTGCCGACGCCGGATCACCAGGAGATCACGCAGCTGCTGAACGTCGTGTCGAGCGTGCTGGCCACCCCGGTCGACCGCGCGGACCTGCTGGGGGCGTTCGCCGGGCTGCGCCCGCTGCTGGACGGCCCGAACGGGCGCACGGCGGACCTGTCCCGGCGGCACGCCGTGCACGTCGGGTCCGACGGCGTGATCACCGTGGTGGGCGGCAAGCTGACGACCTACCGCCGAATGGCGGCGGACGCGGTGGACGCCGCCGTCGCCCAGGCCGACCTGGACGCGGGGCCCTGTCGGACCGACCGGCTCCCCCTCGTCGGGGCGGCCTCGCGCCGCGTGCTCGCCGCGGTGCCGGCGCCGCGCCGGCTGGTGGCGCGCTACGGAACCCAGGCCCCGGCGGTGCTGGCCCTGGCCGAACGCGACCCGGAGCTGCTCGCGCCGATCGCCGAGGGAGTCGCGGTCACCCGCGCCGAGCTGGTGTTCGCCGTGCGCCACGAGGGAGCACTCGACGCCGACGACCTGCTCGACCGGCGGACCCGCGTCGGGCTCGTCCCCGCCGACCGCGCGGCGGCGCTCGGCACGGCACGCGAGGTGCTGGCGGCCTGCGCCGTCCCCGCCGGCTCGCCGGTCGACTGAGCCACCGGCCGACCAGGCCCGACCGACCCCGAGCCGAGCCGGCGATCGAGCGAGCCTGCGAAGCGCCGAGCTGTCAGATCAGGGAGTCGACGGTCAGCGCGGCGACCCGCTCGAGGTGGGCGGGAGGGTCGCCGAAGGCCCCGTACATCCGGCGGGCGCGCTTGTAGAACAGGTGGGCCTCGTGCTCCCAGGTGTACCCGATGCCGCCGTGGTACTGGATCATCGCCGCGGTGGCGTCCCGGGCCGCCTGGCTCGCCTTCGCCTTGGCGACGGCGACGGCGAGCTCCAGGTCGTCGAGGCCCGCGTCGAGCGCGTGCGCGGCGTACATCACGGCGTGCTCGGCCATCGTGACCGCGACGTGCAGGTCGGCGAGCTGGTGCTTGAGCGCCTGGAACGAGCCGACCGGGCGGCCGAACTGGATCCGCTCCCGGTCGTAGTGAACCGTCCTGGTCAGCGCCTCGCGAGCGACCCCGGCCTGGTCCGCCGCCGTGAGCAGCGCGCCGTGGCGGATGAGGTCGGCGAGCGCCGCCGCCGACGAGCCGGGCAGCCGCCTGGCCCGCGCCCCGGCCAGTTCCAGGGCGGCGAGCCGGGTGGTCCCGTCGGGACCGACCAGCGGGCGGACGGCGACGCCGGCCGCGCCGGGGTCGAGCAGGTACAGGCCCACCTCGCCCGCTCCGGGAGCAGCGCCGGCGGGGCCGGGCTCGATCGCCGCGACGACGACGAGGTTGGCGACCCCGAGATACTCGACGGGCGACGCCGTCCCGGACAGCTCACCGACGAGACCACCGGAGCCGCCGAACACACCGGAGCCCGAAGGCTCGTCGGAGCCCCCGGCCCCTTCGGAACCGAACCCGTTGGCCCCCGCGGCAATGCCGGTGACGGTGCCCGGCGCCGGGCGCGCGGTGACCGCCACGCCGGAGGCGTCCCAGGCCCCGCCGGCTCCCCGCAGGGCCACCGTCGCCACGAGGTCGCCGTCGGCGAGGCGGGGCAGCAGCTCGGCCCGCTGCGCGTCCGACCCGGCGAGCCGGACGGCCTCCCCAGCCAGCACCGTCGGCAGCCATGGCCCCGGGACGGCCCCCGCGCCGAGCTCACGGGCGACCACCTGGGCGTCCAGCAGCCCGAGGCCGAGCCCGTCGAACTCCTCCGGGACGCACACGGCCAGCCAGCCCTGCTCCCCCACCGACTTCCACAGCTCCAGCGGGTGCCCGTCACCGGCGGTGTCCTCGAACACCGCCCGCACCGCCGTGAGGTCGAAACGGCCGGAGAGGAAGGCCCGGACGGTCTCGCCCAGGGCACGCTGCTCGTCAGTCAGCGCAAAGAACACTTCGATGGTCCCTTCCGGACTCAGCGCGGCAGGCCGAGCACCCGCTCGGCGACGATGTTGCGCTGCACCTGCGACGAACCGCCCCAGATGGTGACCGACCTTGTCCAGAACCCCTCCGACTGCAGGGCGGAGATGTCGAGGCCCGCGACGGGGGTGCTGACCGCCGCGTCGGCGCCCAGCAGGTCGTCGAAGGTCTCGAACAGGTCCTGGTAGGTCTCGGACCACTGCAGCTTGGTCATCGACGACTCGGCGCCCAGGTCGGCGCCCCGCTCCACCTGGGTGAGCACGTGCATGGCGTGGTAGCGCAGGCACTCGAGCTCGACCATCCGGCGGCCCAGCTCCTGGCGCAGCACCGGGTCGGTGTCCCGCCCCAGCGCGCGGGCCGCCCGGACGATCTCGTCGTAGGACTTCCGGAAGGCGGTGTACTGCGAGATGCCCGACGCGCCGCGTTCGAAGGAGAGCAGCAGCATCGCGGTGGACCAGCCGTTACCCAGGCCGCCGAGGCACTCGCGGGCGGGGACCCGGGCGTCGGTGAAGAACACCTCGCCGAACTCGGTCGCCCCACTCATCTGCCGCAGCGGCCGCACCTCGACGCCGTCCTGGTGCATGTCGAGCAGCAGCATCGACAGGCCGCGGTGGCGCTGGCTGCCCGGCTCGGTGCGGACCATGGTGAAGATCCGGTCACCGTGGCCGGCGTTGGTCGTCCAGACCTTCTGGCCGTTGACGACGATGTCGTCGCCGTCGGCCACGCCGGACGTCCGCAGTGCGGCCAGGTCGGAGCCCGCGTCCGGCTCGGAGAAGCCCTGGCACCAGATCACGTCGCAGCGCAGCAGCGGACGGATGATCTCGCGCTTCTGCTCGTCCGTGCCGATCGCCATGATCGTCGGGGCGAGGAAGGCGAGCCCGAGCGGGTTGACGGTTCCCGGCGCTCGGGCGAGCGCCAGCTCCTCGTCGTAGATCGCCTTCATGCCGGGGGTGCCGCCGCGCCCGCCGTACTCGGTGGGCCAGTCGATGCCGGCGAAGCCCGCGTCGAACTTGCGGCGCTCCCACTCCCGGCGTAGCTCGAAGCCCTCGTCGTCGGGGACGCCCGCCCAGAAGCCCGGCTCCCGCCACGCCGCGGGGACGCTCCCGGCGAGCCAGCTCCGCAGGTCCGCGCGGAACGCCTCCTCCGCGGCGCTGAAGGTCAGGTCCATCTGATCACCACTCCGGGCCAGTTCGTGGATCGGGCGGCCCCCTGGTCGGGCACCCCCGCCCGACGGTGTGCGACGGCAGCAGATCGATTTGCCCGACCAGCATGCCCCATCCGGGCCTCGACGCGCGGCGCCGGGCGCGAACAGGGACACGGGATCCCCGGCCGCGACGACCGCCACTGTCCGGACCGGACCTGTCGGCGGGCCGGCTGGGCATCATGGAGCCCACCTGCGCCCCCGTGCGCCCGATCGACACCCGCCGTTCACCTCAGCGTGAGCGGTGCGCACCAACTGCCGGCACGATGGGATGGAGCCGTCCGCACCGCGGGACGGCAACGCTCGGGACCGCCCGGGACAGGACGCCCAGGACAGGACGCCCAGGACAGGACACGGTCGAAGGGGGATCCACACACCATGACCGGTACCGCCCGCCTCGACCCGGCCAGCCGGGCAGCCGCGCTGCGGCGCATGCGCGCCGAGCCGGTGGACGTCGTCGTGATCGGCGGCGGCGTGACCGGCGCCGGGGTGGCGCTCGACGCGGCCACGCGGGGCCTGTCAGTCGCCCTGCTCGAGGCCCGCGACCTCGCCGCCGGGACGTCCAGCCGGTCGAGCAAGCTGATCCACGGCGGCCTGCGCTATCTGGAGCAGCTCAACGGCGCCCTCGTCCGCGAGGCGCTGCGCGAGCGGTCGCTGCTGCTGGAGACGATCGCCCCGCACCTCGTCCGGGCGATCCCGTTCCTGCTCCCGCTGACCCATCACGGCTGGGAACGCGCCTACATCGGCAGCGGCGTGCTGCTCTACGACACTCTCGGGCAGGGCATCGGGCGCATCGCCCCCCGCACGGGCGGAGACGGCGGTGCCCCCCGCAGCGGGGGTGTCCCGCTGCACCGGCACCTGACCCGCAAGGCGGCGCTGCGCGAGTTCCCGTCGCTGCGCCCCGACGCGCTCGTCGGCGCCATCCAGTACTGGGACGGGCAGGTCGACGACGCCCGGCACACCATGTTCGTCGCCCGCACGGCCGCCCGCTACGGGGCCCTGGTCGCCACGAGCGCCCAGGTCACCGGGCTGGTGCGGGAGGGCGACCGGGTCGCCGGGGTGCGGGTGCGCGACCTGGAGAACGGGGTCGACCTGGAGGTCCGCGCCGCGCAGACGATCAACGCGGCCGGGGTGTGGACGGACGACATCCAGGCGATGGTCGGCGGGCGCGGGCGGCTCTCGGTGCGCGCGTCGAAGGGTGTCCACATCGTGGTCCCGCGCGACCGCATCCACGGCTCGACCGGGTTGATCCTGCGCACCGAGAAAAGTGTCCTGTTCGTGATCCCCTGGGGCAGCCACTGGATCGTCGGGACGACCGACACCGAGTGGAACCTCGACCTCGCGCACCCGGCCGCCAGCAGCGCGGACATCTCCTATCTGCTCGACACCGTCAACCGGGTGCTGCGCACACCGCTGACCACCGAGGACATCACCGGCGTCTACGCCGGCCTGCGGCCGCTGCTGGCCGGCGAGTCGGAGGACACCTCGCAGCTGTCCCGGGAGCACGCCGTGGTCAGCCCGGTCGCCGGGCTCACGATGGTCGCCGGCGGCAAGTACACGACGTACCGGGTGATGGCGGCGGACGCCGTCGACGCGGCGACGGCCGGGATGAGCCGCGCGGTGCCGCCGTCGTGCACTGATCGTGTCCCGCTGCTCGGCGCGGACGGCTACCCGGCGCTGTGGAACGCCCGGGAGGGCCTGGCTCGCGCCTCCGGGCTGCACGTCGCCTGGGTGGAGCACCTGCTGCACCGATACGGCACCCTCGCCGAGGAGGTCCTGGCCCTCGTCGCGGACCGGGCCGAGCTGGGCCGTCCGCTGCGCGGCGCGCCGAAGTACCTGGCGGTCGAGGCCGTGTACGCCGCGTCGCACGAGGGCGCGCTGCACCTCGAGGACGTCCTGACCCGGCGGACCCGCATCTCGATCGAGACGGCCGACCGCGGGCTGGAGACCGCCCCCCAGGTCGCCGAGCTGATCGCCCCCGTCCTCGGGTGGAGCCCCGCCACCGTCGAGCGCGAGATCGATCACTACCGGGCCCGGGTCGCCGCCGAACTCGAGTCACAGCGGCAGGCCGACGACCACACCGCCGACGCGGCCAGGCTGGGCGCTCCCGACGTCCGCCCGGTCGTGCCGGAGGGCCGCGGCGCCGCCGCCCCGGCCTGATCCGAAAGTTCCGGGGAGGTTTTGTTGACCTCGGGCAAGGAACGAGACGACCATGGAATTCATTCTCTGGCTGATCGCCGTCATCCTGGTGATCGCGGGCATCGTCTCCCTGGTCCGGGGCGCCATCCTGTACGGGATCGCGCTCATCGTCATCGGCCTGCTCGTCGGCCCCGGCGGAGTCTCGATCTTCACCTGACGGCGGTGAGCCGGCCCGCCGCGGGACCCCCGCCCGCGGTGGGCACACCGCCCCCCCGACGTTCCAGGACGGACGTTCCGCCCCGCGTCGGCGTCGACACCCGGGCTGGTCAAAGACCGTAGGCCTCCAGCAGCCGCAGCCAGACCTCACTGACCGTGGGGAAGGACGGCACCGCGTGCCACAGATCCTCCAGCGGGACGGCCCCGACGATCGCGATGGCCGCGGCGTGCACCATCTCCTGCGTGTCGTGGCCGACGAACGTCGCCCCGACCAGCACCCGGCGGGCGGTGTCCACCACGATCTGGGACGTCCCGACGGCGTCGGTGCCGCGCACCGACGAACCGGCCACCGACGCCGTCGGGACGGTGACGGCGCGGACATCCAGGCCGGCCGCGCGGGCCGCCGCCTCCGTCCGGCCGACGGCGCTCACCTGCGGATCGGTGAACGTCACCCGCGGGACGGCCCCCGGGTCGGCGCGGTCGGCGGCGGGCCGGCCCGCCGGGTCGAGGCGGCCGGTGATGGCGTCCGCCGCCACCCGGGCCTGGTACTTGCCCATGTGGGTGAGCAGCGCACGGCCGTTGACGTCCCCGACGGCGTAGAGCCAGTCCCCGGCCACGCCGGTGGCCCGCATCCGGTCGTCGACCTCGACGAAGCCCCGCGCGGGCAGGCCGACCGCGGGCAGGCCGAGCTCGCCGGTGGCGGGGGTCCGCCCGACGGCGACCAGGATCTCGTCCGCGACGACGTGCTCGGGCCCGCCGTCGCCGTCCAGAGTGACCACCACGGGCCCACGCGGCGTGCCCGGTGCCTCCCTGCGGACGGCCACGGCCCGTCGGCCGGTGTGAACCGTGATGCCCTCGGCCTCGAAC
>NZ_UBIZ01000332.1:0-676 GCF_900465275.1 Parafrankia sp. Ea1.12
CGCTCACCGGCGACAGTCACGCCGCCGGCGGCGTGACTGTCGCCGGTGAGCGCGTGCAGCACCAGCACGGCGTTACCCGCGTCGGGCGCGAGCGTGCCCCACGTCTCGTAGGCGATCGTCACCTCGGGCAGCGAACCACCGCGTTCCAGGGTCAGCGGGCCGGCCGACCTGACGAACCGGCGATCTCCCACCGGGTCGCCGGGGCGCCACGCCGCCGACGCCGGCGGCGACGGCGACGGCGACGGCGACGGCGACGGCGGTGCCGGCCGCGGACCCGACGGTGGCCGGGGTGGCGGCGCCGGCTGGCTGGCGGGTGCGGCGTCCTGACGCTGGTCGGTCATCCGGACTTCGCGGCCCGGAAGCCCGCGTCGAGGTCGGCGAGGATGTCGTCGATGCCCTCGATGCCCACCGACAGCCGGATCAGGTCGGGGGTGACCCCGGTCGCCGCCTGTTCGGCGTCGGTGAGCTGCGAGTGGGTGGTCGTCGCCGGGTGGATGACCAGCGAGCGGACGTCGCCGATGTTGGCGAGGTGGCTGAACAGCTCCAGGCCCTCGACGAACTTCCGGCCCGCCGCCGCACCGCCCTCGATACCGAACGCCAGCACGGCGCCCGCGCCGCGGGGCAGGACCCGGCTCGCCCGCTCGTACCACGGCGAACCGGCCAGCTGCCTCCAGCC
>NZ_UBIZ01000232.1:0-7157 GCF_900465275.1 Parafrankia sp. Ea1.12
GCGCCGCGGCTGCCGGTGTTGGTCAGCGTGAAAGTGCCGCCGCCCAGGTCGTCCGGGGACACCTGGTTGGCGCGGGTCCGCGCGGCCAGCTCGTCGATCTTGCCGGCCGCTCCCGCCCCGGCGCAGGCGCCCACGGCGCCCGCGGCCGCCCGGCCGGCTCCCGCCGCCGCGCCGACCGCGTCCACCGCGCCCCGTGGCCGCACCGAGAAGCTGACCCGGCTGCGCTCGCTGGTCGCCCGTCGGATGGTCGAGTCGCTGCAGGTCAGCGCGCAGCTCACCACCGTCGTGGAGGCCGACGTCACGCGGATCGCGAAGCTGCGCGAGCGGGCCAAGGCGAACTTCCAGGCCCGCGAGGGCGTGAAGCTGTCGTTCCTGCCGTTCTTCGCGGTGGCCGCGTGCGAGGCACTGCGCGAGCACCCGGGGATCAACTCCAGCATCGACCTGGAGGCGGGCACGGTCACCTACCACGACTCGGAGAACCTCGGCATCGCCGTCGACACCGACCGTGGCCTGGTCGTCCCGGTGATCCACAACGCCAGCGACCTGAACCTCAGCGGGATGGCCCGCAAGATCGACGAGCTGGCCGCGCGGACCCGCGCCAACCAGGTGTCCCCGGACGACCTGGGCGGCGGCACTTTCACGCTGACCAACACCGGCAGCCGCGGCGCCCTGTTCGACACCCCGATCATCAACCAGCCGCAGGTGGCGATCCTGGGCACCGGGTCGGTCGTGAAGCGCCCGGCCGTCGTCACCGATCCCGAGCTCGGCGAGGTGATCGCCATCCGGTCGAAGGTCTACCTGGCCCTCACCTACGACCACCGGATCGTGGATGGCGCCGACGCGGCCCGGTTCCTCACCGCGATCGCCAGCCGTCTCGAGGAAGGCGCCTTCGAGGCCGAGCTCGGGCTGTAGCCACGAGTTCGGCGCTGTAGGCACCAGCAAGGCAGGCAGGCAGGGCCGGCGGCGGTCGGGCGGGTCCACGGGCCCACCCGGCCGCCGCTGTCGTTCGCGGGGAGACACGCCGGGCCTGGTGCGGGAGTCCGTGGCACGGCGACCCCGAAACCCGGCCGACCCGTCCGCCCCGCCTGCCCGGTCCGGCGGCCGGCGCGGTCCGGCGGCGCAGGTGGCCGCGGCCGGCTAGGGTGACGTCCGGGCCCCGGGGTCGCCGTGCCACGGACTCCAGGTCCAGGAGGGTCGGATGGGGGTCCCGGACGCATGAAGGTCGCCGTCACCGGCTCGTCCGGGCTGATCGGTTCGGCGTTGCTGCCCGCGCTGCGCGGGGACGGCCACGAGGTCGTCACCCTCGTCCGGCGCCCGCCGCGCGACCCGTCCGAGATCCGCTGGGACCCGGCGGCCGGCACGCTGGACGCCGCCGCCCTGGCCGGCGTGGACGGCGTCGTGAACCTGGCCGGCGCCGGCATCGGCGACCACCGGTGGACCGCCGCCTACAAGCAGACCCTTCGGAGCAGCCGCATCGACGGCACCCGCCTGCTCGCCGAGGCCCTCGCCGGCCTCGACCCGCGCCCGCGGGTCCTGCTCTCCGGCAGCGCCATCGGCTGGTACGGCACGAACGCCGGCTCGGCCGGCGCCGCGCTGGACGAGACGGCCCCGCCCGGCACCGGCTTCCTCGCCGAGCTCGCCCGTGACTGGGAGAACGCGACCACAGCGGCGCAGGAGGCCGGCATCCGGGTCGTCCGGGTGCGCACCGGCATCGTCCTCTCCGGGCGCGGTGGGACCCTCCAACGGCTGCTCCCGATCTTCCGGCGCGGAGCCGGCGGCCGGCTGGGCTCGGGGCGCCAGTGGCTCAGCTGGATCAGCCTGGCCGACACCGTCGACGCGCTGTGCTTCCTCCTGGAGGCCGACGGAGTACGCGGGCCGGTCAACCTGGTGGCGCCCACCCCGGTGACGAACGCGGAGTTCACGTCGGCGCTGGCGCGGACGCTACAGCGCCCGGCCTTCGCCCAGGTACCGCGCTTCGCACTACGCCTGGCCCTGGGCGAGTTCGCCGACGAGGGACCACTCGCCTCCCAGCGGCTCGCGCCGGCCACGCTGGTCGACGCCGGGTTCCGGTTCAACCACTCCGACCTCGCCACGGCACTGGCCGATGCCGTGCACCGCGACGCCTGAACCGGGCCGCCGGGTCCGGCCGCTCGCTCAGCTGGGGGCCGTCTTGACGCTCTCGGCCTGCCGCCAGCCCGCCTCGGTCCGCCACAGGGTGAGATCCTTCGTCTCCGGCGGGCTGGCCGGCTGTTGGGCCAGCACATCGCCCGCCTCGCCGACGAAGTCGTAGGCCCCCACGATCTCGGTGACCCGTAGGACCACCCGGTCGGCTTCCTCCTCACGAACCACGACGTCGACGATCTCGATCCGCACCGGCGTGGAGCGCCCGCGTCGCCGGACCATTTCCCGGATCGATGCCCGGTCCGACTCCAGGACGGCGCTGCCGGGCGCGTCCGCGAGGTCGAGGGCGGTCTCGTCCGCCCGCTCGAAGGCCTTGCTGCGGGCGGCGTTGAGCTCGTCGAGCACGGCTCGCCACACCTGTTCCGGGGTCTGCCCGCTGACGGGGCTCGCGGTCGGGTCCGCGCGGGCGGTGCTCCCGGTGGGCACGGGTTGACGGGTGGCGTCCGACCCGGAGTCATGGGCCAGCAGGAGCGCGGCGATGGCGACGATCACCAGACCGACGCCCGCGAGCACCGGGAACAACACGGGGTGCCGCCGCCGGCCGCCGGCCCGCTCCCCCGCTGCCCGGCGTGCCCTGGCCTCGCGCGGTGCCGGGGAGTGGGTGGTGCCCCGGGCGCGGGCGGGCGCCGCGGCCCGGCCGGCGCGGCGGCGGGTGCCGGCCCGGTCGTGGTTCACCGGTCGCAGCGAGCCCACCAGGTCGGCTGGTTCGGCCGGTGCGGTCCGCCCGTCATGCGGCGGCCGGATGCCCTCGGCGTCGGCCTCCCTGGGCGCCGGGCCGCCCGCGCCGGGCGGCGGTGGCTCCTCGTCCTCGTCCGGGATCACCTGACCGGTCGCGAGGTACAGACCGTAGGGATCATCCCGACCGGCGGGCCGCGGGGTTTCCGGTGGGCCGGCCGCGGAGCCCGGGTCGCCCTCTAAGCCCCGGTCGCCCGTGGCCGGGTCGCCCGGCCATGCCACGTCCTCGGCTGCCGACCACGGGTCCGGGTCGCCGCTGTCGCCGGCCTCGCCCCGGAGACTCTCGTCGGGATCCAGCAGGTCGCCCTGGTCGACCGGAGCGGCGTTCCCGCCGTCCGCGGGCCGGCCGGGCTCCGGGTCGACCTCGACAACCCCTGCTGCCCCGGGTGGCACGTCCGTCATCCGGACGGGAAGCGGCGTGGCGCTGCGGGCCAGCCCGGCCGCGAGCTCGGCGGCCGAGGGGCGGCGACGCGGGTCGTCCACCAGGGCCATCGCGACCGCGACGGCGACCGCGGCGGCGTCGGGCCCCGTCGCCTGGCGCATCGCGCCGAGCAGGAGGTCGGCGAGGTCGTGCACGTCCTCCGAGGCGGACACGCCCGGGTCGGTGAGGGCCGCGATGCCGGCGCCGGTGAGAACCGGCCGCCCGTTCGGCTCGAGGAGAATGTCCAGGGCGGTCAGCCCGCCGTGGTGCAGACCGGCCGCGTGCACCTCGGCCAGCGCCTGCGCCGCGGGTAGGCCGATGGTGACGACCTCGCCCGGGTCGAGCCGACCCCGCGCGCCGAGCAGCCGGGACAGGCTGACCGCCTCGTGCACCGGCTCGGTGGCGACGGCCAGGCCGTCGGGTGTGCGGATCACGTCCACCACGGAGGCCAGGTGCGGATGGCGGATGCCGAGCAGCAGCTGGGCCTCGTCGAAGGCCTCGGCGCGCAGCAGCGAGTCGGCCGGTAACCGAACGTAGCGGATGGTCACGTCCATGCCGAGCCGCTCGATCCGGCCGGCCCAGACCTCGCCGGCGCCGGCGTCGTATCGGCGGCCGTGCAGGAGGATTCCCGGCACGACGGGCTCGCCGCCGTGCCGCCCCAGCCGATCGCCGGAATCGTCGGTGAAGGTCACGAACGTCGACGCTAGGCGGATCCGACCACCTCTGCAGGACTCTTTCCCCTGCTGTGGATAACTTCCTCTCGAGCGGCGGCGGCGCGCCGCCGGGCGCGGACGGGCGCCCCGGGACGCCCCCGGGGCCGGTCAACCAGGAGTCATCTGTGCAGATCCTCGCGACGAGCGGCGGCTTCCGGCCCGACGGGCGGTGGGGCGCCCGGGTCGGACCACTGCTGGATCACGCGATCGAGCTCGCCGCCCCCGCCGGACGTCCCAGGCTGTGCCTGTTGCAGACCGCCCTGGGCGACGACCAGGCCGCCTACGCCCGCGGGTACGCGGCGCTGAGCCGGGACCGGCCGGACGTCGTGGTCTCCCACCTCGCGCTGTTCCCGATGCCCAACGTCGCCGACATCCGGGCCCACCTGCTCGCGCAGGACGTCGTCTGGGTCGGCGGCGGCAGCGTGGCCAACCTGCTGGCCGTGTGGCGGGCGCACGGCCTGGACCGGATCATGCGCGAGGTGTGGGAGGCCGGGGTCGTGCTGGGTGGGGTCTCCGCCGGCTCGCTGTGCTGGCACACCGGCGGCACCACCGACTCGTTCGGCCCCGACCTGTGCCCGGTGACGAACGGGCTGGGCCTGTTGCCGCACAGCAACACCCCGCACTACGACTCCGAGCCTGCGCGCCGGCCGCTCTACCAGCGCCTCGTCGCCGAGGGGACGCTGCCCGCCGGGTGGGCGACCGACGACGGCGCCGGCCTGCACTTCCGCGGCACCGAGCTCGTCGAGGCGGTGGCGGACCGGCCGGACGCCCACGCCTGGCGGGTCAAGCCGGGCCCGGCCGGGACGGCCGTCGAGACCCGGGTCCCGGCCAGGCTCCTCCCCGATCCGCGGACCGCGGCGGACCGGGCGCCGTAGCCGCGGCGATCCGGCTCCTGACAGCTCCCGACGGATCCCCATGTGGCCCTGCTGCCCCGGCCCGCGGGCGTACGCTCGGGACGTGGATGTCCTCCGGTTGGGTGTCGTTCCCTATCGCGAGGCCTGGGAGATGCAGCGGACCCTGGCCGATGACCGCCGCCACGGACGCGGCTCCGACACGCTGATCCTGCTGGAACACCCCGACGTCTACACGGCGGGCCGGCGGACGGGCGCGGGTGACCGCCCGGTCGACGGGACGGAGGTCGTCGACGTCGACCGCGGCGGCGGCATCACCTGGCACGGCCCGGGGCAGCTGGTCGGCTACCCGATCGTGCGGCTCCCGATGCCGCTGGACGTCGTGGCCTACGTACGGGCACTGGAGGCCGGCCTGATGGCGGCCTGCGCCGAGTTCGGTCTCGAGACCCGGCGGGTCGAGGGGCGCACGGGCGTGTGGACATCCGACGGCCTGCGCAAGCTCGCCGCCATCGGGGTCCGGGTGAGCTGGAAGGTCACCAACCACGGTTTCGCGCTGAACTGCGATCCCGCGCTCGCCGCGTTCGGTCGGATCGTCCCGTGCGGGATCTCGGACGCCGGCGTGACCAGCCTGAGCAGGGAGCTGGGCCGGCCGCTGCCGGTGGCCGAGGCCCGCCCGGTGGTCGAACGGCACATGCTCACCGCGCTCGCCGACTACCTGGCCACGGGCCTGGCCGCCGAGGCCGGCCGCCGGCCGGCAGGCGCGGAGGACAGCACGGGCAAGGTGGCCGGCACGGACACGGCGGGCACCGCGGGCAGGGCAGCCACGGCGGGAACGTCCGACACGGATCTGATCGGCGCGGGGCTCGCCGGCGGGAAGGTTCACCGATGACCGCGGTCGCTCCCGAAGGCCGGCCGCTGCTGCGGCTGGAGGCGCGCAACGCGCAGACGCCGATCGAGCGCAAGCCACCGTGGATCCGCACCCGGATGCGCACCGGTCCGGAGTACACCGACGTGCGCAACCTGGTCCGCGGGGCCGGCCTGCACACGGTGTGCGAGGAGGCCGGCTGCCCGAACATCTACGAGTGCTGGGAGGACCGCGAGGCCACCTTCCTGATCGGCGGGGACGTCTGCACCCGCCGCTGCGACTTCTGCCAGATCGACACCGGCCGCCCGGCCCCGCTGGACGTCGACGAGCCGCGCCGGGTGGCCGAGTCGGTCTCGACCATGGGCCTGCGCTACGCCACGGTGACCGGTGTCGCCCGCGACGACCTGCCCGACGGCGGGGCGTGGCTGTACGCCGAGACCGTCCGGCAGATCCACGCCGGGTCGCCGGGCACCGGGGTCGAGGTGCTGATCCCGGACTTCGGCGGCCGTCCCGAGCAGCTCGGCGAGGTCTTCGCCGCCGAGCCGGAGGTGCTCGCGCACAACGTGGAGACGGTTCCGCGGATCTTCCGCCGGATCCGGCCGGGGTTCCGCTACGAGCGCTCGCTGGACGTCCTGACCCAGGCCAGGGCGGCCGGCCTGGTGACCAAGTCGAACCTGATCCTCGGGCTCGGCGAGACCGACGACGAGGTCTCCGAGGCTATGACCGCGCTGCACGAGGCCGGCTGCGACCTGCTCACCGTCACGCAGTACCTGCGGCCGACCCCCCGACATCACCCGGTGGAGCGCTGGGTGCGACCCGAGGAGTTCGTGGAGTGGGAGCGGCGCGCCACCGGCATCGGCTTCGCCGGTGTGCTGTCCGGTCCGCTCGTCCGGTCGTCGTACCGCGCCGGACGCCTGTACCGCCAGGCAGTCACCGTACGTAGTAATACTGCCACTGTAGAGGCTGATCTGCCCGAAAGTGTGTCCGACGACTCTCACGCCAGGTGATGACTCGACTGGTGGCGACTACCGCGAGCGACTAAGCTCGGCTCTGCGTCACACGGCGGTCACGAGATTCGCCGTTGCGCAGGGGTCGTCGCCACCTTGCGGACATCGCGGCGACATCTGCGCCCTTCACACTCGGTGCTGTTCCGGCGGGAGCTCCTCCCGCCTCGGGCGCCACGACCGCGTCGGGAGGTCGTCGACACCGTGTTCCGCTCACTCCTCAGCGCACTCGAGGAACTGACTCTTCTCGTCCTGCCCCATGGCGGGCAGCGCACCGCGCGCCACAACGCCTGGCGCGCCGCCACCGACCTGCACGTCACCACCGGCTACCGCTGGGTCGACCAGATCTCCGTGTCCGCACTCGAACCCTCCCCCGCCACGACGACA
>NZ_UBIZ01000192.1:0-866 GCF_900465275.1 Parafrankia sp. Ea1.12
CGTACCAGCTGTGCCATCACGGATCACCCCCAGGAACCGGTCAACGTCCCCCATCCCTGACGGTGTGCCCGCAACCACCCCACCAGCACCTGACCACGACCGGAAACGTTCATGGCCAGCGCACTAGGCCGTCGAGCGCGGGCACAACATCCTCGACGAGGACAGGCAGGTGGCCGCCATCGGATCGGTCTACTTCCTCGCCCGGCCGAACCCGCACCCCGACGATCTCAGGCTGGCCGTCCACGCGATCAACGACTGGATCGTCCGAGCGATCGACAACGGCGAGTTCAACGAGTGGGTGCGCCACGCGGCCAGTCTGGACGCCGGTGCCAGCGAGGTGCGGCGGCAGGCCCGGTCGGAGTGGTACAGGCTGCTGGCGAGAAGCACCGCCTGGAGCCAGCTCGGCGCCGATCGCGACACCGTGACCTGGGACATCCTCGTGCTGGTTTGGCAGGTCATCGGCAGGCTTCTGCGCGGCGGGGTGCCAGCGCGAGTGATCTTCGTCGACGCGGCCTTCGCCCCGCTCCTGGCAGCCGGAGCAGCGGAGCCCGACACCCCCGAGACGTCCCTGCTCCACAACATCCGCCACGTCCTGTGGCCCTACTTCTCGGCCGAATCCGACAAGCCCGCCCGCGACCGTCACATCGTCCAGGCGATGTACGAACCCCTGTGGGCCGCGCTGAACCGGTGCCTCCAGCAGACTCCTGAAAGGACGTCCACGTGTACCCCTTGATTCGGTGTCCATTCACGGGTGCGACCCGTGTTGATGCTGTTTCAGGCTGCGGTAGCGACCGGGGTTGGTAGCCAGGGCCGGCCGGCGAGGGCGTCGTGGATGGCGTCGAGGGCGCGGATGCCGTGCTCGCGGC
>NZ_UBIZ01000177.1:0-2820 GCF_900465275.1 Parafrankia sp. Ea1.12
GCACCCACCCGACCCGCCACCCGCAGTCGCCCCGACGCCGGATTCCACCGTCCGTCGCACACGCATCCTCGACGGGCTGATCAACGAATGCCGTCCGGCTGGGGGCGGCGAGGCTGAACGACAGGTTTCAGGTGCCCGTGCCGTTGGCGCAGAGGCGTTCGTGGACGACCTGGAACGCGTCTCCGGCTGGATTGATCTTGACGAAGGCGTAGCAGTTGAGCGGTTGGCTGGCGTTGTTACCGAGGTCTATCGGCGCGATCAGGCCGCCCGCGTCGTAGTCGGAGACCTTCCGTAGTGCGCTGATGAATCCCTCGCGGGTGGGGCAGGGACCGGCCAGTTCGAGTCCGCGAAGGAACATGTCGGTGTAGATGTAGGCGTGCATGGCGAACTGCTGTTCGGGCACGAACGTCTCCGGCGCGAAGCGGGTCATCGCCGCGCGGTAGCGGTCGATGGCCGGCCCCCCGGCCTCGAAGGGCCGGAAGTAGACGGGGAACGAGACGCCGGCGAGCGCCGGGCCCAGCGTGGCCAGCAGGCTGTGGTCGTACCCGGTGAGCGCGACGCTGCTGGAGAGGTCCAGGCGTGCCGCCCGGGCGGCCTGCGCGATCGCGGCGAAGTCCGACGAGGTCGTGAAACCGATCATGGAGTCGGCGCCGGCGGCCGAGATCTGCTGGACCACCCGGGCCGGGCTGTCGGTGCTGCTCGTGTAGGAGATCGCGTCGGTCGTACCGAGACCGATCGCCTGGAAGGCGGCCTGGTATCGCGCCATGACCTGCAGCGTGAACGCCGACGCCCCCGTGGTCAGGAAGGCGACCTTCGTCCCCCCGCTGGCCAGGATGTAGCGGCCGATGGTCTCGGGTGACGCCGCGTACAGATAGGTGAAGAAGTTCTGGTATTTTCCCCAGTCCGGCTGGGCGAAGCCGATAACGGGGATGTTCTGCGCGGCAAGGCTATTCAACGAGTCCCCGAGCGCGGAGGTGGCCGTCACCAGGCCGAAGACCGAGTCCTGCTGGACGAGGTTCGCGGTGACGTTGGCGCTCTGCGATGGGGAGTTCGCGTCGTCACGCCACTGGTAGACGATCCGGCGGCCGTGTATGCCGCCTTCCTGGTTGGCCAACCCGATCCTGGCGTCAACACCGGAGCGGGCCGAGTCGAACGCGGCGCTGCCGGTACCCGAGTCGGTGACCACGAGGCCGAGCTTCACCTGGTCGGCGGTGACGCCAGGGCTGCCGCAGGCGGTGGCCGCCGCCGTGCCACCACCGCCCCCCGCGGAACAGCCGGTCACGGCAACCGCGAGCACCGCGGCCGCCGCTCCTCCCCATAACCTCACCGATAATCTACCAAGAAACATCTTTTTCTCCACGGACAATAAAGAGGCTGGCGATGCGCCAATCCGACTGGGCCGATCCCAGATCGGCTGCCACGCAAACCTTCGTTCTCGTAGATATTCAATCTACACACGACAGCCTGGCTAGTATATCTACTGAATTTCGTCAGCTGGGTGAGCTGTAGCGTGGAATCGGGACGGCACCGCTAGTCCTCCACCGGGCGCATTTCCCGCGTCGCCGGCGCACCGTCCGCTGTCCCGGCGCGACACCGGATCGGTTTGATAACGCCGAGGGCTTCGCGGCCCGTCCATCCGTGGCGTGTTCAGGTCCATGATGATCAAATCGGGTCGGGGATGGGTGGGCTCGCGGAGGTACTCAAATGTCTCGACGCCGTCGCTGATCGTGCGGAGGGTCTGGCTGAACCCGCGGGCGAGAGACCCCTCGGAGATGAGCAAAGCGTCGCCGGGATCGTCACTCGGCGAGGAGCACATCGTAGGGACGGCTCGGACGCGCGGCATCGATCATCAGGAGGGTCTCCGGTTGGTACCGGACGAGCTCTGGGAGCTCGTGGAGCCTCTGTTGCCGTCCTTCGCGCCGCGTTCGCAGGGTGGAGGTACGGCTCCGGTGGACGAGCGAGCGGTGTTCACGGCGGTGGTCGGGCTATGCGTGGCGGCATCTACCGCCGTCGTTCGGGGTGTCGGCGCCCACGGCGCACCGTCGGTTCCATGCCTGGACCCGGGTGGGGTTATGGCCCCGGGTACATCGGGCGGTGCTGGACCGACATGGCGCCGCCGGGACGGTGGACTGAACCTCGGCGATCCTGGACTCCGCGAGCGTGCGAGCGAGCGGGGCTCGCTGACCGGTCCGAGCCCGGTCGACCGCGGCAAGGCCGGCTCGAAACTGCACGTGCTCACCGACGCCGCCGGTCTCCCGCTGGTCGTCGGCGTCTCCGGTGCCAACCTGCATGACGGCCACGCCCTGATCCCACTGGTCACCGGGATCCCCGCGGTCCGTTCCCGGCGCGGGCCGCGGCGCCGCAGGCCCGTCAAGCTGCGCGCCGACAAGGCCTACGACAGCGACGACCTGCGCCGATTCCTGCGCGACCGCGGCATCGTGCCCCGGATCGCCCGCAAGGGCATCGAGTCCAGCGAGAAGCTCGGCCGCCACCGGTGGAAGGTCGAAAGGACGATCGCCTGGCTCGGCGGCTACCGCCGCCTCACTATCCGCTACGAACGCAACGGCCACAACTTCCTCGGATTCCTCGCCCTGGCAGCGACGCTGACCTGCTGGAAGAAACTGGCCACGTGAGACAAGCTCTTAACTACGCGGCATTGCCCTGCGGTGACCCTTCCATTGTCTGTGACCACACGCCGTTCTCGATGACTCCCGCGCTCAGCCATTTCTGGACCAGGCGCAGGATCCGTTTGTCCGCGATCCGGTGCTCAAGGAACTTGACCAGCCATTGATGACTGAGGCTGGAAAAGAAATCCCGGAT